>NZ_JBFAMX010000007.1:0-92609 GCF_040659615.1 Nonomuraea sp. NPDC049784 | reverse complement strand
CGGCCGTCTCCTTCGTCGTCGCCTACGCCTCCATCGCCTGGCTGCTGAGGTACGTCGCCCAGCACTCCTTCAACGCCTTCGTCATCTACCGGATCGTCATCGGGGCTCTGCTCCTGGCGCTGCTCGGCACCGGAGTGCTCACCGCCTGATAACGGGCACGTCTACGACCCGCCCTTCGACGACTACGCACCGGGCCTCATGGAGCCGTCACCGACTCCCGCCGCCGCCCGCTGGTGGTCCCGGCACGTACTGCCTGTTGATCCCCTGCAGGTGAACCGGGCTTGGCCCATCGTCACGAAGCTATCCACCGCCACTTGGGTAGCGTCGCTCTGAGCCGTCGCCCGGCTCAGGGTGCGGCGTGGGCGAGGGTGCCCATGAGCTCTCCGGCGAACGCGAGGGCGTCGGTGATGAAGCCGATGTGCCCGCCAGGTAGCTCGACCACGTCCCCAACCAGGCGCCTGCCCAGCTCCACAGTCGCCTCGTAGACGCATGTGCTCCGGCTACCGGCACGCAGCCGCCGAAATGCGTCGCGGCCACTCAGCACAGTGGACCCCGACACATCCAGAATCAGATCGATGTCTACTATCACTTGTGGTAGATCGGGTTCTTCCTGCGGGATGTCGTCGAACGTGGGGAGGGAGGAAGCCGTGGCAACCGAAAACACCAAGGATCGCAGCACTGCGGTTCTCGACGTGAGCGGGCTGCAGTGGGCTACGGAGCAGAACGTGGTGCGTGCCGTGCTGGGCCGCCGTCCCGGCGTGATCGAGGTCGAGGTCAATCCGGTCGGGCAGGCCGCCACCGTGGTGTTCGATCCGAGAGTCACGTCCGTGGCCGAACTCCGCCGCTGGGTGGAAGAATGCGGCTACCACTGCGCAGGCCAGTCCGTCCCGTCGCACGTCTGCGATCCCATGGCGGAGCCCGACCCACCGGGCACCGAGCACGCGCACCACGCCGCTCCGGCTGTGCTCGAGCCCTCCACCGGTCACGCCGACATGGACCACGAGGCCGGTCCATCGCCCCACGAGATGATGGGGCATGGGGGCCATGGCGCGATGTCGATGGAGGCCATGGTGGCCGACATGCGCAACCGGTTCCTGGTGGCGGCGGTGCTGTCGGTCCCGATCCTGATCTGGTCGCCGATCGGGCGCGAGGTGCTGGGTCTGCGCGTGCCGGTTCCGTTCGGGCTGCGCGAGGACGTGTGGGCGCTGCTGCTCAGCCTGCCGGTGATCTTCTACTCGTCGTGGATCTTCTTCGACGGCGCCGTACGGGCGTTGCGGGCCCGCACGCTTGACATGATGGTGCTGGTCGCCGTGGCGATCGGAGCGGGCTGGCTGTACTCGCTGTACATCACGCTGACCGGCGGCGGCGAGGTGTTCTACGAGGCGGCGACCGTGCTGGCGGCGTTCGTGCTGCTGGGGCACTGGTTCGAGATGCGGGCCAGAGGCGGCGCCAACGACGCGATCCGTGCGCTGCTCGACCTGGCCCCGCCCAAGGCGGTGGTGATCCGTGACGGCGAGCAGGTGGAGATCCCCACGGCCGAGGTCGTGGTCGGGGACGTGCTGCTGGTCCGTCCCGGCGCGAAGATCGCCGTTGACGGCGAGGTCGTGGAGGGCGAAAGCGAGGTCGACGAGTCGATGGTCACCGGCGAGAGCCTGCCGGTGCACAAGGCTCCCGGCTTGGCGGTCGTGGGCGCGACCATCAACAAGAACGGCACGCTTCGAGTACGGGCCACGAAGGTCGGTGCCGACACCGCCCTGGCTCAGATCGTCAAGCTCGTCCAGCAGGCCCAGAACTCCAAGGCTCCCGGGCAGCGCCTGGCCGACCGGGCGGCGTTCTGGCTGGTCTTCGTCGCGCTCATCGGCGGCGGACTGACCCTGGTGGTATGGCTGCTGGCGGGCGCGGCGGCCGGTACGGCGATGCTGTTCGCCATCACCGTCGTCGTGATCACCTGTCCCGACGCGCTCGGCCTGGCCACCCCCACCGCGATCATGGTGGGCACCGGTCTGGGCGCCAAGCGCGGTGTGCTGTTCAAGAACGCCATGGCGCTGGAGACCTCGGCCCGCATCCAGACCGTGGTCATGGACAAGACCGGCACTCTGACCAGGGGCGAGCCAGAGGTCACCGACGTGATCGTCGAGGGACTGGAGGAGGCGGAACTGCTGCGGCTGGTGGCCGCCGTGGAGCGGGAGTCCGAGCACCCGCTGGCCGAGGCTGTGGTCCGCTACGCCGACGCGCACGCTCCGGGCGTCCTGCAGGCCACCAGGTTCGAGAACGTCCCGGGTCACGGTGCGACGGCTCAGGTGGACGGGCGCCGGGTCGTGGTGGGCAACACGAAGCTGATGCAGGTGGAAGGCATCGACCTCGGCATACTGGCCTCCCGGCGCGAGGAACTGGCCGCGGGCGGACGTACTGCGGTCATCGCCGCTGTTGACGGGCGCGCGGCCGGGGTGATCGGTATCGCCGATGCTCCACGTGACAGCTCGGCGGCCGCGGTGGCCGCGCTGCACGAGGCCGGCGTGGAGGTCGTCATGCTGACCGGCGACAATGAGGCGACCGCCCGGCGGATCGCCGATCAACTCGGCATCGACACGGTGATCGCCGAGGTGTTGCCGGGCGACAAGGCTGCCAAGATCGCCGAGCTGCAGCGTGGCGTGCGCAAGGTCGCGATGGTCGGCGACGGCGTCAACGATGCCCCGGCGCTGGCCCAGGCCGATCTTGGCATCGCGATCGGCGCCGGGACCGACGTCGCGATCGAGACCGCCGACGTGGTGCTCATGCGATCCGACCCTCTGGACGTGCCGACGGCGCTGGCCATCGGCCGCGGCACGCTACGGAAGATGCGGCAGAACCTGGGCTGGGCGATCGGCTACAACACCATCGCGCTGCCGATCGCGGCCGGCGTCTTCGAACCCGCCTTCGGCCTCGTGCTGCGACCGGAGATCGCTGCCCTGTCGATGTCGGGATCGAGCTTCATCGTCGCGGTCAACGCACTCGCCCTCAAAGGGCTCCGCCTGCCCCGCCCTGCCGCTGCCGGAGACTGAGCATCAGCTCGGCCGCGACCGCGACCCCCAGGAGACACAGGATGCTTGGAACGAGAAAGCCGCAGCTCGTGGCTGGGAGCGTCCTGGTGTCCGCGGGTTTGCTCGCCAAAGCGTTCGCCGAGTCCGGTAACCGCCTCCTGCTCATCATCAGTTCGATACTTCTTGCGATGGGCGCCTTGCTGATCCTCTATGGGTTCGCCGACGATCGGAGCGACCATCCCTGACGACTGGACGTACGAGATGGAGATGGACGTCGTACCTGTCCAGCAGGTGATCGTCCCTTCCAGGAGCGCCTGCTCCGCAGCTGGGATCATGTGCATGCATCGAAAGGCGTCACGCTCAGCGCGCCTGAGCGCAGGTAGGCCTCGCGCCACCTACTACAACGACTAGTAGACTCTGTCACTATGCGCCATCCACGACTTCGAGCCGCAGCGGCGGTCCTGGCCACATTGGCTTTCACGGCGTCGGGATGCGGGCATTCCCAGCCTTCCGCGGCCCCCCGCCCTGACGATCCAGGGATCGGCCACATTCACGGTCTTGGCGTCGATCCGGCCGACGGAGCCATCTACATCGCGGGCCACTTCGGGCTGTTCAAAGTCAAGTCGGTAGAGACGGCAGAGCGGGTGGCGGGCCGGATCCAAGACCACATGGGGTTCACCGTCACTGGGCCAGGAACATTCCTGGCCAGTGGCCATCCCGGCGACCTGCAGGCCGGCAGCCCGCACCTGGGCCTCATCCGCAGCACCGACTCGGGCCGTACATGGATCACCGTGTCCGAGAGCGGTACTGCCGATTTTCATGCGCTGCAGCCCGCAGGGGACAAGCTCTACGCCTTTGACAGCCAGACGAGACGAGTGAGGTCGAGCACCGACGGGGGCAGAACTTGGATGCCCGGAGCCGAGGAGGACGTCATCGACCTGGCCGCGAGCGCCGCCGAGCCGAACCGTCTCTACGCAACCACGCAGGGCGGCCTGCGGGTCAGCACGGACGGTGGCACCAGCTTCGCAGACGTCCGAGATGCGCCGCTGCTCAGCCACGTCGACTCGCCTTCCAAGGGAGTGCTGGTGGGCTCCGACGCCGATGGCCGGGTGCGCACCAGCAAGGACGCGGGTCGCACCTGGCAGGCGGGCGGTGCGCTACCGGGCCAGGCCGCCGCGTTCGCCGCCGTTGACGGCAACCGATTGCTGGCCAGCACCGAGGACGGCACGATCTACGAGTCCCGGAATGGCGGTGACGACTTCACCGTCGTCTTCCGCCCGACGGCTTCATGAGTACGCGACGTCCTCACCGTCGCCTTCCGCCCCGTGCCGGCATGAGTGTGCTGCGCTCGCGGCGTACGCTCATTCCGGCCGCCGCCGTCCTCGTCGTGGTGCTCGCCTACGCGGTGCCAGCGATCGCGCTCGCCGGGAAGGTTCCTCCGGGCACGCGGGTGGGCGGCGTGGACATCGGCGGACTGCCTCCCGAGACCGCCCGTTCCCACCTCGAGAAGGAACTGGGTAGGCGGTTGGAGCAGCCCTTGACGGTGGTCGCCGCCAACAAGCGCGAGAAGATCACACCTGCCGAACTCGGGCTCGGCGTCGATGCCCGAGCCACTGTCGAGGCCGCGATCGCCGGCGCCACCACTCCTACGGGCATCGCCCGCTCCCTCTTCGGCAGCCGCCAGGTCTCACCCAAGATCACACTGGACCGGCAGCTGCTCCGCTCCGGCCTCGCCGACCTGGTCAAGAGCGTCACCACGAAGGCGGTAGAAGGTGGCATCCGCTACCAGGGACTGGAACCACGGATGGTGCTACCCAAGCCCGGGCGCACGCTGGATCTCAACGGTGCGCCCGGAGCAGTGCAGGCGGCTTTCGAAGCCGGTCGCACCTCGGTCGAACTGGATGTCCACTTGACGCCTCCCACCCTCACCGCGGGCGAAGTCCGGCGCGTCGCCGCGACCACGGCCCGTACCGCAATCGCCGCCCCACTTACCGTCACCAGCGGCGGCAAGCAGGCCACCGTGTCCCGGGAGCAACTGGCCGCCGGACTGCGCTTCGACTCCGACGGCAACGGCGGACTGCGTCCGTCCGTCGACACGTCCAAGATCGCCTCAGATGTGGCCAAGGCGCTGGTGGCCAGCCCACCGAAAGACGCGTCTTTCAAGATCGTCGATGGTCGGCCGAGGGTCATCCCCGCCCGCGCCGGTCGGGGCGCCGACATGAAGGCGTTGGGCCCGGCGATCTCCAAGGCTGTGGCGGCGGGGAGCCGCCGGGTCGATCTACCCGTCACGAAGCGCGAGCCGCGGGTGACCACGGCAGAGGCGGAGAAGCTGGGCGTCAAGGAACGAGTCAGCTCGTTCACCACCCAGTATCCATGCTGCGCACCGCGGGTGACCAACATCCACCGCATCGCCGACATCGTGGACGGCTACGTCGTGAAGCCCGGCGAGACGTTCTCGCTCAACGGCGTGGTAGGCAGGCGGGACAAGGCGCGCGGTTTTGTCGAGGCGCCGATGATCCTCAACAACCGGTTCGTCAACGACGTCGGCGGCGGGGTGTCGCAGTTCGCCACCACCATGTTCAACGCGGTCTTCTTCGGCGGCTTCCAGGACGTCCAGCACAGGGCGCACCAGTACTACATCTATCGCTACCCGGCTGGGCGGGAGTCCACGGTCTCCTATCCCCAGCCTGATTTCCGCTGGCGCAACGACTCCCCCTACGGCGTGCTGATCAAGACGTCGTACGCGGACACCTCCGTCACCGTGCAGTTCTGGAGCACCAAGAGATACGACATCGAATCGCAAAGCTCGGAGCGCTACAACGTCAAACCCATCCGAACCCTGACCGACTCCGACCCTGAGTGCATTCCCATGGACGGCGCGGAGGGCTTCGCCATCGACGTGTGGCGCATCTTCAAACAGAACGGGAAGGTCGTGCGCAAGCAGCGCTTCCACACGGTCTACGATCCCGAACCCCGTCTCACATGCAAAAAGTGATTACATAGAGCAAACTCTTGATATACATAGCGTGAGATATGCTGCTCCGTGTGATCGTCACCATGCATCCCAGGAGCCGCGAAGGCAGCGGGTGGCTCATGGTGCTCGCGATCACCGTCACGTTCCATCTCCTGCTCTGTGGTTTCGGACCGCACGCGCATGGCAGCCTGCCCAGTGGCCACCACCACCGCGTCGCTCATGACTCCAGCGTGCCGGTGGATCCCGGAGACGACGACGCCGGCCATGAGGCGTCGTGCGAGAACCCCACCACCCAGTCTCCCCCGGTAATGATTCTCCCCTCCGGATCGAGACTGAGCGGCACTACTTCACCGGGTCAGGATGACTTCCCGGTTTCTCATTCGGCGGACGGTCCGCCGCGCTCGGGGGCCGCCTTGCTCACAGCCGTCTGCGTGTCACGGGTATAGCCGCGCCCGGCGTGCGCCGCTTCGGCCACGCCTGCCGTACATCCAGGCATACCTGACTGTGGCGAGGACCTTTCATCATGAATGCCATCCATCAGCGTCAGCCTGCCCGCATGTGGGCCGGCCGCTCTTCTCTCGCCGCCCTCGTCGGCGGTACTCCCGTGCTGTGGATCCCCGAACTGCGAGGCGAGCACGGGCGCGGCTTCTGGGCCAAGCTCGAAGGCCACAACCCCGGCGGCATCAAGGACCGCCCGGCACTGCACATGATCGGCCAGGCCCGCTGCCGCGGCGAGCTCCGCCCCGGAGCGCCGATCATCGAGTCCACCAGCGGCACGCTCGGCCTCGGGCTCGCCCTGGCCGGGATCGCGTACGGACACCCTGTCACCCTGGTCAGTGACCCCGGCATGGAGCCGATCATGCATCGGCTGCTCAGCGCGTACGGCGCTCATGTCGAGCTGGTGACCGAACCGCTGCCCACTGGCGGGTGGCAGGAGGCCAGGCGGGAACGCGTACGCGCACTCCTGAAGGAACATTCCGGCGCCTACTGCCCGGACCAGTACCACAATCCGGACAACGTCGGCGCCTACGACGTGCTCGCCCGTGAGCTGGCCGAGCAGCTCGGCCGCGTCGACGTGCTGGTATGCAGTGTCGGCACCGGCGGCCACAGCGCAGGCATCTACCGCACCCTCCAGCGGCTCAGCCCCGGCGTGAGCCTGGTCGGCGTGGACACGATCGGCTCCACGATCTTCGGCCAGCCCGCCCGCCCGCGCCTGATGCGCGGCCTGGGCAGCAGCATCTACCCGCGCAACGTCCATTACCAGGATTTCAGTGAGGTCCACTGGGTGGCGCCCGCCGAGGCGGTGTGGGCCTGCCGCCGTCTCGCGGCCGACCGTTACGCCACCGGCGGATGGAGCGTGGGCGCCGTCGCCCTGGTCGCCTCCTGGCTCGCCAGAACCGAGCCCGCCGACACCACCATCGTCGCCGTCTTCCCCGACGGGCCGCAGCGCTATTTCGACACGGTCTTCAACGACGCCTACTGCGCCCGCCACAACCTTCTCTTCGACCACGAACCGCCGCCCGTACCGGCCCGGCTTTCCCATCCGGCGGAGGCGGAGGCGCAGAGCTGGACCCGCTGCACCACGGTGACCGCGCCGGCCGAGGCGACCCGATGAAAGGGTCACTCGCGCAGGCGCGCTCGTTCAACCGGCCGGTCCGGCTGCTGCTGGTCAACCAGCTCGACCATCATCATCGGCTTCTACATGCTGATGCCCTACCTCGCCACCTACCTCACCGACGATCTCGGGCTGGCGGTCTGGGTGGCCGGGCTGGTCCTCGGGGTACGGAACCTCAGCCAGCAGGGATGTTCCTGGTGGGCGGCAGCCTGGCCGACAGAGTCGGGTACAAGCCGATGATCCTGGCCGGGCTGATGCTGCGGACGGTGGGCTTCGGCCTGCTCGGGCTGGTCCAGGCGGTGCCCGCGCTGATCGTCGCGTCCGCTCTCACCGGACTGGCCGGGCGGGGCGACACACAATCCGCGTTACCGAGCAACAAGACCACCACGATCACGAGTCCGCTCATGGCCGCCATATCTCCTATACGCATTAGGAGTACGTCCGGTTCACCGCGTCCCAGAGAAAGCGGAGGGCTCAGTGCCGTCGGGCAGAAGCGACGAAGATGGGCAGGGCCAGGAACATGCGGCCGGCCCGAGCGCGCTCGGTCTGCTCAGCAGCCCAGGCCGCCTCCTGTTCGGCGGTGATGGCTCCACCGACACGGGCGGCCTCGGCGATCCCGGTGAGCATGGGGAGCATGACCGCGTCGGTGAAGACGCCGGTGTGGATTTCCACGGCGACATCCTCGAACCCGGCGTCGAGCAGCAGGTTGCGGTAGCGGCGGGCGGCGCGGGGGTTGGCCGTCTGATCGGCGCGGGCGTGCACGATGGCGCGGGTGAGCGCCGGGTCGTCGGAGTCGACGAGGAAGGCGTCCCAGTCCTGGCCGATGAGGACGATCCGCCCGCCGGGCACGAGCACCCGCCTGGCCTCCGCCAGCGCTTTCCCGGCGTCCGCGAGGTCGTGGTAGACCTTGTCCGCCCGGTAGCCGGCCACCGCGCCGTCATCGAGCGGCAGGTCGCAGGCGTCACCGAGGCGGAAGTCGGCGTCCGGCCAGCGGTGGCGGGCCGCCGCGATCATTTGCTCGCTGAGGTCCACGCCGATCGCCCGCGCACCCCGTTCCGCGAGCTCGGCCACCGCGCGTCCTGCGCCGCAGCCCACGTCCACCACGCCCGCACCGGCCGGGAGGTCGAGCAGTTCGTAGGACCGTGCACGCAGCGCGGCAGCACCCGGCAGGGCGTCGGCCGCATCCAGCAATCGGATGAGCGATTCCATGTGATCAAATGTCGTCGTCGATTTGGACATGGCAGCCAGCATGCGACTTAATGTCGACATGAAGTCAAGTGCGACGATGAGTATCGGAGACATCGCGGCACGGTTCGGCCTGGCCACGCACGTCCTGCGACACTGGGAGGCGATGGGCCTGCTCGCGCCGACCCGTATCGGCGGGGACCGCCGCCGATACGGCATCGACGATCTCTATCGCGTGGCGGCGATCCTGCGTGCCAAGGAGGCGGGCTTCAGCCTGGACGACGTTCGCGAGATGATCAACACGTCCGATCCCGCGGAACGGCACGCCATCCTGGTGCGCCGGCGGGCCGAGCTCGCCCGCCGCATCGCCGAGGCCCAGGCCTCACTCGAGCTCATCGACTGCGCGTTGGACTGCGAACATGAGGACCTGCCCAGTTGCCCGCACTTCCAGGCCATGCTGGCCGAGCGCATCTCCCCGGATCCCCCGCCGCACGCCCGCGTGTGACAATCCAGGTCGACCACGCCAGCCCAACCTCACCTTCGCCTTCCTGGACCAGATCCGCGTCCACGCCACCTACAACCACTGGCGACAACGGTGCCATGGGCATCATGGGGTCGCTTACGTCCGCTGATCTTCGGTACGGCTCGCACCTGACGCGTGCGAGCCGCACCACCGCGTAGTCGCCCAGCGACCGATCCAGTCGAACAGAGCGATTCCTTATTGGAGCTGGTCCAGCATCTTCCGCATCTGCTCCACCTCGGCCTGCTGGCCGGTGATGATCTTCTCCGCCAGCTGCTTCGCCTGCGGATTCTCTCCACGCTTCCGCTCGGTGCGGGCCATGGTGATCGCTCCCTTGTGGTGAATGATCATCATCTTGAGAAACTGCTTGTCGGAGGCGGCCCCCTGGGCCTTTTCCAGCTTCTTCACGTCCGCGTCGGACATCCCGCCCGGCATCTCATGCCCCATGTCGCCGGTCGGCATCGGCTTCCCCCAAGCCTCCAGCCAGCCTTGCATTGTCTCGATCTCCGGCTGCTGGGATGCCTCGATCTTCCCCGCCAGGTCCTTGACCTCCGTGTTCGATGCTCGCGTCGAGGCCAGCTCGGCCATCTGGATGGCCTGCTGATGGTGCGCGATCATCATCTGCGCGAACCGGACGTCGGCGTCGTTGAACTCGGCACTCGGCCGAGCAGTCGCCGTGGTGACGACCGGTGCGGCTCTGGACCCGGCCGCCATGTCCTGGACCACTGTGTTGCCGCCACAGGCGGCGAGTACCAGCGTTCCCGCCGCCAAGGAAGTGGTCAGAAAGACACCGTGTACAACCCTTGTGTTACTGCTCATGACCGCTGAACCCCCCGATTTCAGCACATCAACCTGCGAGTCGGCCCCGCCCGACCTGGCCATATGTTCCCTGGAACGGCTGCCGTTACCGCGTCTTGATGAATCCGACGATGGCCTCCCCGATCTGGGCAGCCGAGTCGAAGACTCCGTTGCCGTGCGCGACGCCCGGGATCTCTACGTATGACGCGTTTGGCCACTCCACCGAGGCCTCCCTCACCCGCCTCGGTGGGAACTGGATGTCATGCTCAAAGGCCACGAACAACGCCGGAATCTGTATGTCCGTCCAGCGCTCGGCCCGCCTGTCGTCAAGAAGCCACGCCCGGGCCGCAGCGCCCTGCCCCCCACAGGACGCGATTGACCCGACGCTACGGTGGCCGCGTCCTGTCCGCCCCAGGGGATATCCCTAGTCTTGTGGTCTCAGAGCCGCTGGGCCATGCCGACGGAGTCGGGAGCGGTCTCGGCGAACCCGTACTTGGCATACAGGTGACGCGCATCGCCGTCAGCGATCAGCGATACGTACGCAGTCGCGGGCCCGCGCTCGCGCAACTCAGCCATCAACGCTTCCATGATCCGCTTACCAACTCCTCGCCCCTGGTGCTCCGGCAGAACACACATGTCGACGATCTGGAAGGCCGTCCCGCCATCGCCGATGATCCTCCCCATGCCGATGGGCTCTCCATCGCGGTAGGCGGTGACCGCGTACCACCCACCAGCCAACCCCAGGGCGGCGGCGGCCTCAGACTTGTCGCTCAGCCCCGACGCGACACGCAGGTGCCGGTAAACCTCGACAGCGGGCGACTCAGGCCGCAGTTCGTAATCCAACATCATCAACCCCAGTACGTTGCCGCCGATCGCCGGTCCGGCGACTCGCGCGAACATCGGATAGTACTCAAGCGATCTCAGCACCATGCCTGCGGTGACCTGCTCGCCGCTGAACGCTGGAGTGCCGGCATGCGTATCTAGACACAGGTCGATCGCGACTTCTCCCTACCGCAGGTAGTACACGGCACCGAAAGCACTGATAACCGCATACAAGCCCATACAAGGCGACGACTTCTGTACCATTACGCCCCAGATTCTGGCGACTTACGAGGAGGCATCGTAGTGGCTCTGCCGGCGTGGCTTTGGCGGACAGCAACTGCCGCAGCTCTGGGCTTAGTCACCTTGGTCTCCAGTCCCGGCGCCGCTGTCGCCGAGCCCTCCCCCGCCAAGGCCAGGGCCAAGCTGGTCAAGCTGAACGAGCAGGCCGACCAGGTTGTCGAGCGCTACAACCAGGCCAGTGAGACGTACAAGAGGGCCAAGAAGAAGTACGACACCCTCAACGCCGAGCTCAGCAGCAAGGACGCGCACGCCACCGCCCTGCGCCAGGACCTCGCCCGCCTGGCGGTCAGCGACTACCAACTCGGCCCCTACCGAGGATGGGAACGGTTCGTCGCCCAGGCCGACCCCCAGGCGCTGATGAGCGGCATGGCCTCCATCCAGGCGATGGCACAAGCCAGGGCGGCCAAAATACGCGCCTACGAGGCCACCACCAAAGAACTGCGTGACCGCCGCAACGAAGCCAAGAAGGTCCTGGCCGAGGCCGATGCCGCGCGCGACAAGGTACGCGACGAGAAGGCCAAGATCCAGAAGCTGATCGCCGAGCAGACCAAGCTCCTGCGCCGATTGGGCGCATTCAAGACCGGCGACCCTAACAGCCCGGGCATCGAGTACACCGGTCCCGCTTCGGGCAACGCCCTCGTGGCGCTCCGGTTCGCCTTCGCCCAGGTGGGCAAGCCGTACCGATACGGCGGCACCGGCCCCGGCTCCTACGACTGCTCCGGCCTGACCCAGGCCGCGTGGCGCCAGGCAGGAGTCGAGTTGCCCCGCACGACCTGGACCCAGTGGTCGTGGGGCGCGAACCGCCGCGTCCCCCTGAACGCCCTCGAGCCCGGCGACCTGCTCTTCAGCAAGGGCCTGGGGCACATGGGCATGTACGCCGGCAATGGCAAGATGGTCCATGCGCCCCAGACCGGAGACGTCATCAAGGTTGTCGACCTCGACGACTACTGGCGTACCCGTCTCCTCGGCGCAGTCCGCCCCTGACCACGACAGCCCTGACGACTACACGTGCTCGTCGAAGTTCGTCTGCCTATCGACGGCATGGCTCTGGGCGGCGGTACGGGGATGTCCGAGATGGTTCAGCTTGCGACGAGTTCGTAGCCGACCTCTTCCACGACGTCCCTGACCTGCGTCACATCGAGCGGGCCGTCCGAGGTCACGGTCACCTCACCGGTCGCCAGCTCGACCTCGACCGAGGACACCCCAGCGACCTTGCCGATCTCGGTCTTGACCTTACCGGCGCACCCGCTGCAGGTCATGCCGGACACCTTGTACGTGCTCGTGCTCATCACCACTCCTCTTCATACCCCGGGTAGGTATAACACTGGAAAATACGCCCAATTGGACCATTGGGCAAGATATACGGGGCAGGGGTATATGAGATCCACATCACATTGCCAAGAATATACCCCATATAGGTATTGTTCAGGAGTATGGGGACACTTAACAGGATCACTGTGGTCGGCGCTTCCCTGGCGGGGCTCCGGGCTGTGCAGACGCTGCGCCGGGAGGGCTTCGACGGCGAGGTCACGCTGGTCGGGGCCGAGTTCCACGTGCCGTACAACCGCCCACCGCTGTCCAAGAGCGTGCTGCACGCTCTGACCAGCAGCGAACCACCGCCTGAACAGCATGCCCAGCGCGGCCGCGCCGATCCTGAGCAGCGGGGCGGCCGAGCTGGACGGTTTGCCATCGCCTCATGTCCTAGACGCATAGGATCAAGACCCGATTTGGACGGTTAGGCGACCCCCCAGCGCATCCAGTGCTGTACAGCTCCCGCGACGAGCTGCACTGCCATCGCGGCGGCCAGCAGCCCCATGACGCGGGTTACCAGGTTGAGCCCGTTGTCCTTGAGCAGGCGGCCGATGAGCGAAGAGAAGCGCAGCGTGAGCCAGGTCAGGAACAGCGCCGCGGCCAGCGCCAGCCCGACCGCCGCGACGGCGGTAGGCGTCGCCGCCTTCTCCATGTAGAGCATCGTCGCCGCGATGGCACCGGGACCGGCCAGCAATGGCGTGCCCAGGGGGACGAAGGCGACGGCGCCGCTCTCGGCGTTGGCGCGATTACGTGCGCAATCGGCTTTCAGCAGATCGAGTGCGATGAGCGCGAGCAGCACTCCACCGGCCACCTGCAGCGCCTGCAACGAGATGCCCAAGGCGTCGAGCAGCCGGTTGCCGAGCACTGCGAAGAGAGCGACGATACCGGCTGCCACCAGCACGGAGATCCTGGCGATACGACGGCGTGCCACCGGGTCCTCGCTTCTGGTGAGCGTCAGGAAGATCGGGATGGCGGCCAGCGGGTCGAAGATGACGAGCAGCGTGACGAAGGCCTGAACGAACAGCGACATGACATGCCTCACGGATAAAAACGGAGATTCCCGCCATCTCAGGTGACGGGCTTGGACCGGGTATCCGTGGGGTTGCACGGCACGGTCCAGCGCAGCCATGCAGCGCCACCCCCGTACCTCTGTCCGTTCATGCCCGCGCCAACCGCCGCGGCCAGTGCGCTATTCCTCAGAAGTTCGGGCGAAGGCCACAAAGATCAGCAGCAACGGGAGCGCAGGCCCGACTGGGCTCCCGCCGCCGGCGCATCTTCGCCTGCATGCCCTGATCAAACGCCCCAATGACGGGATTACCCGCACCTCTCGCCATATACCCCATACCCGTATAATCTGGAGCCCGCGCTACTAAGGAGCTTTGTCATGGACCACAGCGGTCACCATCATCCGACCCCTGAGCCCGCTCTCCACGCGGAGCACGAGCACGCTGACCACTCGGCAGTTCCGTCCGGGCACACTCACTCCGCCCCGCCCGTCGCCACGTGGGCGATGGCCGCTCAGGCGACGCTGCACTGCCTGACCGGTTGCGCAATCGGCGAGGTGCTGGGCATGGTCATCGGCACGGCCGCCGGGCTGTCCAATCTCGCCACCGTCGTGCTGTCCGTGGCGCTGGCCTTCGTGTTCGGCTACGCGTTGACCATGCGTGGTGTGCTGCAGGCCGGAGTCGGCTTCCGCACCGCGTTGAAAGTGGCGCTGGC
Organism: Nonomuraea sp. NPDC049784; assembly: GCF_040659615.1. Taxonomy (NCBI): domain Bacteria; kingdom Bacillati; phylum Actinomycetota; class Actinomycetes; order Streptosporangiales; family Streptosporangiaceae; genus Nonomuraea; species Nonomuraea sp. NPDC049784. The sequence continues at coordinate 78,345 of NZ_JBFAMX010000007.1, read as the reverse complement.
CGCGGACACCATCTCCATCGCGATGATGGAGATCCTGGACAACGGGGTGATGGTGTTCGTGCCCGGTGCCATGGACGCCGGTCTGACGAGTTGGTTGTTCTGGGTGTCACTGGCCGGGTCGTTGCTGGTGGCGTTCGTGCTCACGACGCCGGTGAACAAGTGGCTGATCTCACGTGGAAAGGGTCATGCGGTGACACACCAGTACCACCACGGCCACTGATCATCTGATTAGACCTATAGCAGCGGAACAGTTCGTGGCCGAGGTGTGCCCGACGTACGAGCATGTGCTGACCGTCCCGCCCGGCCTGCTGGACCCTGCCCGGCTCAACACCCGCGGGTGGCGCCAGGCCGTCTTCGGCGCGATCAATCTGCATACCTCCGCCACCGCCCTCGCCCGCTTCTACTCCAGCCTGACCAGCGTGGACGGACCGGTCCGCCGGTTGCTGGGGGAAGAACTCCATGCCGAGTACCTCAAGACTCAGGTGAGCGACGATGACCAGGTCATCGGACTGAGGGTCAACTGGACACTGGGTTTCCTGCGTACCGACTCGTTCGTCGGCCTGGGCGGGCTTGGCGGGTCGGCCGCCTGGTGGTCCTTCCGGCACGACCACGCGGTCGCGTACGTGACCCGCCGGCTCCACGATCACGCCCACGTCGCCGAGATCGCGTCCGCGCTGGGCGACGACATCAACATGGAAGTCACCTGACGGGGCTGTCCTGATCACCCGAGTGCTCTTCGAGCAGTTCCTCGAACGTTCCGCCGGTGAACAGCCGGTCCAGCACGCTGATCAGGTGCGGGCACTCGCTCGTGGGATGGTCGGCGGGGCAGGTCAACGCCGCTGAGAGGAACTTCCTGGCCCCCTGGGCTCGCTCAAGGAGTGCGTCCAACTCGCTGATCTGCTCCCGCACCACCGATCGCCACTGCTCGCCCGACTCGTCCATGACGGCAGCCGCGGTGTCCAGCCGGACTCCAAGCCGTTGCATCAGGGCGACCAGCGCGAGGCGGCGAAGTTCGGTCTGGCCGTACATCCGCTTGCCGGCATGACGAGCCGCCGGCCTTACCAGGCCCCGTTCCTCGTAGTACCGCAGAGCCGAGGTTTTGAGGTTGAGCCGGCGGGCGGCCTCACCGATCGAGATGAGCTCCATCCGTCCATTTGACTTCAACCCGACTTGAACCGCGAACCTGGAGGCATGGCCACCAAGGAGATCCGATCCTGGGCGTACGATGAGCTGATCCGCTCTCCGTTCGCCCTTCCGCAAGGAATGCTTGGACGTTTGGCCGGGCGACTCATGCTGTGGCTCAACGATCCGGGCGAACTCGTGACGCTCATCGGGAAAGCGGACAGCGTGCTGGAGGTCGGATGCGGGCCGGGCGGACTGCTCCGGAACATCCAGGCCAAACGGGTCTGCGGCATCGACCCCTCGCCTGACATGCTTCGCCAGGCGGCCCGGCACAACCGCGGACGCGACGTCGAGCTGCGGCTCGGCACCGCATCGGACACGGGCTGTCCCGATGGCGGCTTCGACGTCGTGGTCTCGGTGAACAACGTGGCGATGTGGCCGGATCTGGAGGCAGGCATCCACGAGTTGCGCCGGGTGACCCGGCCACGTGGCAGGCTGCTCATTGCCTGGCACAGCGCCACCGGCCGCTCACCGATCGCCAGGAAGAACGCCCTCCCTGAGGAGAAACTGGCCCGTATCGATCACGCACTGGGCGAGCCAACGCGACGCTATGAACTCAAGAACCTGACCGTCCTCGAAAAGCACTGCCAACGCTAAGCCAGGCATTCAGCCAAGTGCGCCCAAGAGGTCGCGGCAGGCGCATTCGCACCAGGCCGCGTCACCGAGGAGCACCACACGTCCGTCGCTCCAGGTCGATGACGATCTAGCTGACGCGGTCGAAGTACACGCTGTCGGCGGGCATGTTGCGGATCAGGTCGGGAGCGGCCCAGGCGATGTCGCGGTAGGCCTCGGCCAGTCCGTGGTGGGCGCCGCCCACCAACTCCTGCTCACCCGACCCACACGCCCCCGACCTCCGCGAACGGATGCGCAGGATGACCACGACTTTGATCGCGGGCGTCCCTCCACAAGCTTGAAGTACCGCCCTGTCTACGAAGATCAATCGTATCTGGTCGCTGCTCAAGGGTTACGGACGTCCGGATCCAGCCCTACGTCGATCAGCTCACTCGACAACAGAATCCGCATAAGACCAGCTCAGAAGCGTATAGAGCGCATCATACGGAGGCCGCGTGGTTGAATTACGGAGTTTACATATTGAGCTCTTGTATCTACGGAAAACATCGATAGAGTCGCATGAAACACCGCTCACCCAGCACGGCGGTGATCTCAACCTCTTATACCCCCGGGAGGTTCCGTGTACCGGCGATCCGTCAGATCCCTCGCGATAGCAGCCGCACTCTGGTTAGCTCTGGCCGGATGCGGTGCTGGTAGCCGGCCTCCGCAAGCTCAGCCGACCGCGGCAGCCGCCAAGAGCGTCACCATCGCCATCTCGTCCGACGAGGGCACCCTGACCCCGTTCACCAACCAGACCGGTTACCCGGGCAACAACCTGGTGAAGCTGATCTTCGACACCCTGGTCGTCGTTCAAGGCGACGGGGTCACGCCCTTGCTGGCCAAGGAGATCCGGACCACCGACAACAAGGTCTTCACGATGCCGCTCAGGTCCGGCATCACCTGGCACGACGGCAAGCCGCTGACGGCGGACGACGTGGTGTTCAGCTTCGACTTCTACAAGAAGAACATGGAGGGCGACTCCGCGATCGACGTGCGGCCTGTGGACAGCGTGACCGCGAGCGGTGACACCGTGACCCTGACGCTCAAGGCGCCTGACCCGGAGTTCCCGCGGCGGATCCTGGCTGACATGGCCATCCTGCCCAGACACGTGTGGGAGCCGGTGGAGAAGGTCAGCGAGGCCGGGAGCGACAAAGCGGTCGGCACGGGGCCGTACAAGCTCACGCAGTACGACAACGCCCGCGGCTACACGCTGACCGCCAACCCTTCCTACGCCATGGGTAAGCCGAAGGTCGAGACCGTGAAGGTCGTGGTCATCCCCGAGGAGTCCACGCAGTTCGCCGCCCTGCGCACGGGCGAGGTGCACATGTCCACCCGCATCGTGCCCCCGCAGCAGCTCCAGGCGCTACAGAACCAGCCGAACATCGGCATAGTGAAGGGCGCCGAGTTCGCATCCACACTGCTGGCCTTCAACACCACCAGGGCCCCGTTCGACAGGCCGGAGGTCCGGCGTGCCCTTGCCAAGGCGATCGACGTGACGGACCTGGTCAAAACCGCGCTGCTCGGCCAGGGCACACCCGGCAACCCCGGGTTCATCCACGCCGACTCCCCCATCAAGCCTGATCGGCTCGCCCCCGTCTACGACGTCGAGGCGGCCAAGGGCGAGCTCGACGCCCTGGGCGCAAAGCCGGGTCCCGACGGGATCAGGGTCCTCGACGGAAAGCCGATGTCGTACGAGCTGCTGGTCCAGAGCACCTCCACCGATCGGCTGCGCAGCGCCGAACTGATCCGCGACATGCTCAAGGCGGTAGGGGTCGAGATCAAGGTGAACTCGCTCGACCCCGACTCCCTGGACGCGAAGGTGTGGCCCGACTACGACGTACGCAAGGGCCGTAACTACGACATGTCGATGTGGGGCTGGTCCGCGCCCGTCATGCTGAGCAGCGGCAGCATCGCCCAGTTGCTCGCCTCGGACCCGGACGACGGCTCCCTGAACGTGGTCGGCTTCAAGAACGACCAGGTGGACTCGATCATTCGGGAGCTGACCACGGCTCCCACGATGGAAGCCAGGACGGCGGCGGCCAAGCGGCTCCAGACGCAGATCGCCGAGCAACTGCCGTTCCTCACGCTCTACTACCGCAACGGCGCCTACGCCTTCCGCAAGGACGTCTACAGCGGCTGGACCTGGCAGAACGGCTCAGCTGTGCTCAACAAGTTCTCCCTTGTCGAGTTCGCGCTGTGATGACGTGGAGGTACGCGGCGGGCCGGCTGGCCGAGTACGTCGCGGTGCTCGCGGTGGCGCTCACGTTGAACTTCGCACTGCCCCGTGCCCTGCCCGGCGGCCCGCTCAAGTTGTTCGGCAGTCCGGAGGCGCTCGCCCGGCTCACGGCCGACGAGCGCGCGCAGATCGCCACCCAGTACGGCTTCGGCAAGCCCTTGCCCGAGCAGTTCCTCGACTACCTCGGCGGTGTGTTCACCCTCGACCTCGGCACCTCCCTGTCCGACGGGCGCCCGGTCACGCAGGCGCTCGGCGAGGCGCTGCCGTGGACGTTGCTGCTCGTCGGCACCAGCATCGTGTGCACGGCGCTGGTGGGAGTCACGCTCGGCGTGCTGGGCGCGCTGCGCAGGCGCCGGGGCAAGGGCTCGGGCCTGCTCGGCGCGGCCATCGTGCTCGACTCGTTCCCGCAGTTCTGGCTGGGGATGTTGCTCATCGTCCTGTTCGGCGTGCAACTCCAGGTGCTGCCGACCTTCGGGGTGTCGGGCATCGAGGGCGTGACCGTCTCCGGTGTGCTGCTGCACCTCGTCCTGCCGGTGAGCACCATGACGCTGACCGGGATGGGGTATCTGTTCCTCTACACCCGATCGTCGCTGCTGACCGTGCTGACCAGCGAGCCGGTCCAGCACGCGCACGCCAGGGGCGTCCCGTACGGACGGCTCGTCCGGCGGCACGCGCTGCGGCCCGCGCTCCTGCCCGTCCACACGATCCTCATGATGGAGATCGGCTTCCTCGCCGCCGGCTCGATCGTGGTCGAGACCGTCTTCGCCTATCCCGGGCTCGGCCGTCTGACCTTCGGCGCGATCGCGGCCCGCGACTATCCGCTGATGCAGGGCGCGTTCCTGGTGCTGACACTGCTGGTCGTGCTGATGAACGCGGTGGCCGACGCCACGTACCCGCTGCTCGACCCCCGAGCCCGGACCGGAGGCGGCCGATGATGTTCCTGCGTGCGCCGCGTCGCAATCTCCTCGGTACCCAGGGTCTGATCGGAGCCGCGATCCTCACCGTCGTCATCGGGGTCGCCCTGTACGGCATGACGCTCTCCGACGACGCCGGCCGCGCCCGTGTGGCCGCCCCCTACGCCCCTCCGGGAGCCGGGCTGCCCTTGGGCGCGGACGATCTCGGCAGGAACCTGCTCGAGCAGCTCGTCGTCGGTGCGGGCACCTCACTGAGCCTGGCTTTCATCGTCGCCGCCTGCACCACGCTGCTCGCGGCGCTGGTGGGCGGCGCGGCGGGGATTGGGCCGCGGTGGCTGTCGGCCACGCTGATGCGCGGCACCGACGTCATGCTGGTGCTGCCCGAACTGATCCTTTACATCCTCGCCGCGGCCTTCCTCGGCCAGTCCTTCGGCACGCGCGTGGCGATCCTGGCGCTGATCCTCTGGCCGGTACCGGCGCGGGTACTGCGCGCCGCCGTACTGACCGCGTGGTCCCGCGGCCACCTGGAGGTGGCCCGCGCCATGGGAGCGCCCCGCTGGTGGCTGCTCATGCGGCACGGCTCCTACCTGATCGGCCCGCTGCTCATCCCGGTCTTCGTCCGTACGGCGATGCGCGCGGTCATCTACGACGCGACCCTCTCCTTCCTCGGCCTCGGCGACCCGACCGCGCCCAGCTGGGGCACCACGCTCTTCTGGGTGCAGACCAATGGCGTGTTCCTCTCCGACGCGTGGCTCTGGTGGGCGCTCCCACCGGGCGCCGCGATCACCTTCACCGTGCTCGCCCTCGCCCTCATCGGCATCGCCGTCGAAGAACGCCTCAACCCCGCGCTCAGGGAGGTCACCCAATGACGCTGTCACTGCGCGACCTCACGATCAGCTACGGCGCGCTGACCGCCGTGGACGGGATCAGCCTGGACGTCGCTGAGGGCGAGATCGTGGCGCTGGTCGGCGAGAGCGGCTGCGGCAAGACCTCCCTAGCCCGCGCCCTGCTCGGCCTGCTCCCCCGCACCGCCACCGTGGCCGGCTCGGCGCTGCTCCACGATGTCGAGCTGGCGGGCCGCACCGACTGGAAGAACGTCCGGGGTCGCGAGGTGGCCATCGTGCCGCAGGGCGCGATGACCGGTCTCAGCCCCGTGCACCGGATCGGCGCCCAGCTCAGCGAGATGCTCACCCTGCACGGCGGCCAGGCCGAACCGGCCCAGCTGCTCGAACGCGTCGGCCTCCAGCACGCCATGCTGCGCTGCCACCCGCACGAACTGTCCGGAGGTCAACGCCAGCGGGTCGCGATCGCCCTGGCCCTGGCGGGCGAGCCCCGGCTGCTGATCGCGGACGAGCCCACCACCGGACTGGACGCGATCACCCAGCGGCAGATCCTCGCACTGCTCGCCGACCTGGGCACCAGCATGCTCATCGTCTCCCACGACCTCGCCGGGCTGATCCCGTACGTGGATCGTGTCGCGGTGATGTACGCGGGACGTCTCGCCGAAGTCCGCCCCGCACGCACGCTCACCGCCGAGCACGCCCACCCCTACACGGCCGGGCTGCTCACCGCCACCCCTGTAGCGGACCGACAGGTGCCGTGGGGCAGCATCCCCGGCTCCGCACCCGCGCTCGACCTGCTCCCCAGCGGCTGCCGGTTCGCACCGCGCTGCCCCCTGGCCACCGACCGGTGCGCGGATGAAGCACCGCCGCTGCGTACGTACGAAGCGGCGCAGGTGGCCTGCCACCACCACGACAAGCCGACGTACCCGGTGGTGCCACGGGGCGACCACCTCCACGGAGCACCAGTGGTCCGCGTGCGGAACGTACGGCACGTCTACCGCACTCGATCAAGAACCGTGGAGGCGCTGCGCGGTGTGGACCTCGACCTCCACGCCGGTGAGATCGTCGGGCTCGTGGGCGAGAGCGGCTCCGGCAAGAGCACCCTTGCGAGGGTCATCTTGGGCCTGCTCCGTCCGTCGAGCGGCCAGGTCGAGATCTCGGGTGAGGAGCTGACCTCGCGGCGCGGCCGCGCGCTTCGCCGGCTCCAGCAGCGGATCGGCTTCGTCCACCAGGACCCCTACGACGCGCTCCATCCCGGGATGCGCGTCGCGAGCCTGGTCGACGAGCCCCTGGTGCTGGCCGGCATCCCGCGGGAGCAGCGGGCCGGCCGGGTGCGAGAGGCGGTGAACGCCTCCGGACTGCCCGTGTCGGATGAGTTCCTGCACCGCTTTCCTGGCCAGCTGTCGGGCGGACAGCGGCAACGTGTGTCCATTGCTCGGGCGCTCGCGGCCGATCCCATCCTGCTGGTCGCCGACGAGGCCACCTCGATGTTGGACGTCTCCACCCGCGCCGGCATCGCCACCACACTGCGCACGCTGGCCGTCGATCAGGAACTCGCCGTCCTGTTTGTCACCCACGACCTCGGCGAAGCAGTGCAGTCATGCGACCGGATCGTGGTACTCCGCAATGGGACCGTGGTCGAGCATGGCCCCTCCGCGGATCTGGCCCGCTCGCCTTCCCACTCCTACACGGCACAGCTGCTCGAAGCAGCTCGAACCGCGGCCGTGTGACGCCGACCACACATCACCATCGACTGACGAACAAGGACGGAAAGAGTGACGGACGTCTTCGCACGGCTGGAATCCTTCGGTGACCGCTTCCGGCTCCAGCGCGGACTCACACCTGGAGACGACTGGATCGCTTGCGAACGGCTGCTGGACCCGTGGTCCGACGAGCTGAAGCAGGTGCTCGACGCCGAGCGCAGGGCCAGCGGCCAGGTCTCCGACCACGCGACCGCGCTGACCGTGATGGCCGTGTACGCGGGCACCGTGACCGCGGCCGCCATGCTGGCATGGGCCGTCGAGGGCGCGGTCATCGACATGCGTCCGGAGAACGTCGCCATCCGGCTCTCCCCGCACCACGGCTTCGAGGCGGTGGGCCTGCGCGATCCCAAGGTCACCGACGCGTCCGTGACAACCCTCGTGGAGTGGGTCCTGGACGAACACCTCCTGCCTCTCGCGCAAGCCATGCGGGTACGCACGCGCGCCGGCCTCCGGCAGCTCCAGGGCGGCGTCGCCCACGGATGCGCGGCGGCTTTCTGCATCGCGAGCCGACGCGGCGGGGATGTCGACAAGTTGGAGAGCGCCTACGAGACCTTCCTGTCCACGGCCACCGGCGGGCTGGACCGCCTCGGCAGCGTGGTCCGGCTCACGGAGGGCGATCGATCAGGGCTCTTCTATCTGCGTAACACCTGCTGCCTCTACTACACCTCGGCCGAGCAGGTGAAGTGCTCCAGCTGCTGCCTGGACTCCGTCGAAGATCGCATTGCGAACTACCGGCGGATGCTGGCCGACGGGGTCGTCCCGCACTAGTGCTGTGACTGGGCTGCGGCGTGTGTGAAGCGCGCCCTCACGCCGATGGCTCCGAGCCGGTGCCGACTCGGAGCCATCCCATTCATCATCACTTGAAGCGGCGTAGCCGCAGGCTGTTGCTGACCACGAAGACGCTGGAGAACGCCATCGCGGCTCCGGCGATCATCGGGTTGAGCAGCCCGAGCGCGGCCAGTGGCAGGGCGGCGACGTTGTAGGCGAACGCCCAGAACAGGTTGCCCTTGATCGTCGACAGCGTGCGGCGGGACAGCCGGAGCGCGTCGGCGGCCACTCGCAGATCGCCTCTGACCAGGGTGAGGTCGGAGGCCTCGATGGCGGCGTCGGTGCCGGTGCCCATCGCCAGCCCGAGGTCGGCCTGGGCCAGTGCGGCGGCGTCGTTGACCCCGTCGCCCACCATGGCCACGACCTTGCCCTCGCCCTGCAGTTCCTTGACCACCTCGACCTTGTCGGCAGGCAGCACATCGGCGATCACCTCGTCGATGCCCACCTCGGCCGCCACCGTCCTGGCCACGGACTCGTTGTCGCCGGTCAGCAGCACCGGGGTGAGGCCGAGCGCGCGGAACCGTTCGATGGCCTCCTTGCTGGTCGGCTTGACCACGTCGGCCACCACGATCACCGCACGCGCCTGACCATCCCAGCCCACTGCGACCGCGGTACGGCCGGCCGCCTGGGCGGCGTGCAACGCCCGCTCCAGCTCCGGCGAGAGGTGCTGCGACCACTCCTCCAGCAACCGGGGCCGACCGACCAGCACCGCGTGCCCGTCCACGATGCCCTGCACGCCGAGACCCTCGACATTGGCGAAGTCCTCGGGAGCGGGCAACTCGCCGACGCGGCCGGCGGCGCCCTTGGCGATGGCCTGGGCGATCGGGTGCTCGGAGGCGTGCTCGAGCGCGCCCGCCAACCGCAGCACCTCAGACTCGCTCTCCCCCTCTGCCAGGTGCACATCGGTGAGGGTCATCTTGCCTTCGGTGACCGTGCCGGTCTTGTCCAGGACGATGGTGTCGATACTGCGGGTGGACTCCAGCACCTCGGGGCCCTTGATCAGGATGCCGAGCTGCGCGCCCCGGCCGGTGCCGACCAGCAGTGCCGTCGGTGTGGCCAGGCCCAGTGCGCACGGGCAGGCGATGATCAGCACTGCGACCGCGGCCGTGAACGCCGCTCCCACGCCGTCGCCGGTGCCGAGCCAGAAACCGAGCGTGCCTATGGCCAGCGCGATCACAATGGGGACGAAGATGCCGGAGATCCGGTCGGCCAGCCGCTGCACCTGCGCCTTGCCAGTCTGCGCCTCCTCCACCAGCCTGGCCATCTGCGCCAGCTGGGTGTCGGCGCCGACCCGGGTCGCCTTGACGATCAGACGGCCACCCGCATTCACCGTGGCGCCCGTGACGGCGTCGCCGGGCGCCACCTCGACCGGAACGGACTCGCCGGTCAGCATCGAGGCATCGACCGCCGAGGTGCCTTCCTCGATCACGCCGTCGGTGGCGATCTTCTCGCCGGGCCGGACGATGAAGCGGTCGCCCGTCTTGAGCTGTTCGACCGGGACGCGGCGGCCGTCGGCGAGCTCCACGTCCTTGGCGCCCAGCTCCAGAAGGGCCCGGAGCGCGGCGCCCGCCCGTCGCTTGGACCGGGCCTCGAAGTAGCGTCCGGCCAGGATGAACGCGGTCACTCCCGCCGCGGCCTCCAGGTAGATGTTGCCGGAGCCGTCGGTGCGCTCGATGGTGAACGCGAACGGGTGCGTCATGCCCGGCGTGCCGGCCGTACCGAGGAACAGCGCCCACAGCGACCAGCCGAGGGCGGCCAGCGTGCCGATCGAGATCAGGGTGTCCATCGTTGCGGCGCCGTGCCGCAGGTTGGTCCAGGCCGCCTTGTGGAACGGCCAGCCCGCGTACACCACCACCGGCGCCGCCAGCACGAGCGACAACCACTGCCAGTTGGTGAACTGCAGCGGCGGGATCATCGCCATCGCGATCACCGGCACCGCCAGCACCACCGACGTGATGAGGCGGTTGCGCAGCGGCCGGAGCTCGTCCTCCGGCCCCTCCTCCGCCGTTTCCGCCTTGGGCGGGGCAGGAAGCGCAGCCGTGTAGCCGGCCTTCTCCACCTCGGCGATGAGCTGCTGCGGGTCGACGCCGTCCGGGAAGGTGACCTTGGCCTTCTCCGTGGCGTAGTTGACCGTCGCGGTCACGCCGTCCAGCTTGTTGAGCTTGCGTTCGATCCGGTTGGCGCAGGATGCGCAGGTCATGCCGCCGATCGAGAGTTCGACCGCATTCTGCCGGTCATCGGTGACAGGGGTCATCACCGTTCTCCTTTCTCAGTGGCCGTGGTCGTCGCGGTGCTCGCTGGGGGTGGGCGCCGGGATCGCCGGCTGCCGCTCGCCCGTGCCGAGGGTGAAGTCGGCGGTGCGGACCTCGCCCTCATGCTGGAAGTCCAGGAACAGGCGGTAGTCGCCGGTGCTGGGCACCTCTGCGTAGAAGACGATCTCGGGTCCGGCCTTGGTCTTCCCGTCGCCGGGCTCGCCATCAGGGTGGACGTGCAGGTAGGCCAGGTCCTTGGAACGCAGAGCCACCAGGTGGCCATAGGCACCGAGATAGGGCTGCAGGTCGTTGATCGGCTTGCCGTCCTTGGTGACCTTGAGCGTGAGTTTGCTCGCCTGCCCGGGCGTCAGGTCGCCGTCCAAGGTGACCGTGTAGCCGTCCACGGTCGCCGTTCGGCTGACCTGCGGAAGCGCCTTGGGCTCGTAATCCCCGGCGACGAGCACGTCGGTGCCGAGCGTCAGCGCGCTGCCGCCAGCGGGCGAGAAGTCGGCGAACGCGCGATACGTCCCCGCGCTTGGGAGAGTGAGCTTGACCGACCAGACACCGTCGCCCGCCTCCGTGGGATGCAGGTGCTGGAAGCTGCCCAGGTCACGGGAGACCACGATGAAGTGGAGCTTCTTGTCGTGCTGGACCTGGTAGTCGGTGACCGGCTTGCCATCGGGACCCGTCACGGTGAAACGGTAGTCGGTCGGCTCGCCGGGCTTGATCGTCGTGGTGAGTGGGTCGAGGGTGTAGCCGTTCTGGGACACTTGCAGCCCCCCGGGGGTATCGGTCTTCGCCTGTTGCGTGACGTGCTCCCCGTGTCCCGCGCTCGCGGTGGGCGCCGCCATGGCGCTGTGGTCCTCGGCCGGAGGCGCTCCGACCGGCCCCACCGCCTTGCCTGCGCCCAGGGCGCCGCCGAAGACGACGGCAAGGCCCAGGACGTACGAGCCGAGCTTCGCTGCGGTGTTCACGGGTTCGCCACTTCGTATCCGGCCTCCTCGACCGCGGCGACGATCTTCGCCGTGTCGATGGGGTCGTCGCTTTCCACGGTCAGCAGCCCGGTGGCCAGATCGACCTCGACGTTCGTGACGCCGGCCACCTCGCTGACCTCTTCCTTGACCGAACTGACGCAGTGGCCGCAGGTCATGCCCTCAACGGTGTAGGTGGCGGTGCTCATATCGATCTCTCCTTCAATCCGATCAGGAACGAACAAGTCTGGCGATGGCGTCCGAGGCTTCCTTGACCTTCGCCTCAGCCTCGGGACCGCCCTTGAGGGTGGCCTCGGCCACACAGTGGGCCAGGTGCTCCTCGAGCATCGACAGGGAGAACGACCTCAGCGCGCTGGTGGCCGCGGACACCTGCGTGAGGATGTCGATGCAGTACTTGTCGTCTTCCACCATCCGCTGCAGGCCACGGATCTGCCCCTCGATACGGCGCAGCCGCATCGCATGGTCGTGTTTGTTCTCGCTGTATCCGTTCATGTCCAGCCCTCCCCTTGGGTCGCTGTCCACAACAACACTATACCCCCCTATGGTATTCCCCTCGTCAAGGGGTTCGAAGTAGAGAAATTCGAGGAGCACGACGCGGGGTGCAAGATCCGCAGGTCAGACCCGCTGGAAGTGATATTCGTTGGCCATCCGCTGCCAACGATGCGATCAGCGCGATTGCCAGCGCCCCCCTGGAAGGCTCTTCAGCCTTGCCTGCCCCATTGACAGGCTCGGCTCGCATCGCGCTTCGGCCGCCTGGTGACACTCATCTCACGGCCGGGTCATGGATCATGATCGTAGAGCTCAGCGCGGGATGATCGCCGGGTTTGCGCAGGTCATCGGGGTCGCATTGATCGCTCCAGCGATACTTCGGCGAAGCCGGGAGGCCGGACACTGTTGACATATACCCCCTAGTGGTATTTATTGACCCTCACCCGTATACCCCTTATGGGTATATGAAGCTTGGCGAACATACCTTACCCCGGTAAGGCTTACTCTGGAGGGTGTCCTCATGTCCGGTCCATCACCGCGGCGCTGGACGGCCCTGGCCCTGATCGCCACGGCCCAGTTCATCGTCATCATGGACACGTCGATCATCGGCGTGGCCCTTCCCCGTATCCAGGAAGACCTCGGCTTCTCCCAGGAGAGCCTGTCCTGGGTCTTCAATGCCTACGTCGTCGCCTTCGGCGGCCTTCTCCTGCTCGGCGGTCGTCTGTCCGACCTGTTCGGCGCACGGAGACTGTTCGGCGCCGGCTGGCTCGTCCTGCTCATCGGCTCGCTGGTCGCCGGCGTCGCCCCCGAGGTGTGGGTCGAGTTGACCGGTCGCGCCGTGCAGGGCGTCGGGGCGGCCCTGATCGCACCATCGGCACTGACGCTGCTGATGATGCTGTTCGGCCACGACCCCAAGGAGCTCACCAAGGCCCTTGCCCTGTACGGCGCGGCCGCCCCTGCGGGCGGCACCGCAGGAGTGTTCCTCGGCGGCGTCATCACCGAGTACCTGAGCTGGCCCTGGGTCTTCTACATCAACATCCCCATCGCGCTCGCCGCACTACTGTCCACCGCGCCCCTGATGCCCTCCGCCCAGCCTCAACGCGGCACCATCGACGTCACCGGCGCGCTGACCGTCACCGCCGGCCTGGGCGCCGCGGTCTACGCCATCGTCCGGGCCCCCGAGGTCGGCTGGGGCTCGGCGCAGACCTGGCTCGTACTGGCCGGCGCCGTGGTACTGCTGGGCGCGTTCGTCGCCATCCAGGCCCGCCGCCGCGAGCCGCTCATGCGACTGTCGATCTTCCGCACCCCGAACCTCGCCGCCGCCAACCTGACCCAGCTCCTGCTCGGCGGAGCCTGGATCCCGATGTGGTTCTTCCTCAACCTCTACCTGCAGCAGGTCCTCGGCTACAGCGCCTTCCCCAGCGGCGCCGCCCTCCTGCCGATGACCGTACTCATCATGCTCGGCATGATCGTCCTGGCACCCCGGGCCATCAACCGGTTCGGCCCCAAGGCGACCACCGTCACCGGCCTAATCCTGCTCGCCGCGGGGATGGCCTGGCTGTCGCTGATCAGCCCCCAGGGCAGCTTCGCCGCCGACGTCCTGCCCGCCAGCCTCGTCGCCGCACTCGGCATGTCGCTGGCCTTCATCCCCTCGCTGGGCACCGCCATCTCCTCAGCCCGTCCCGAGGAGAGCGGCCTCGCCTCCGGCATCGTCAACACCAGCTACCAGGTCGGCTCGGCACTCGGACTGGCCGCGATGACCGCCGTGGCCGCCGCCAACGGCTCCGGTCTGCTGGGCAACCTCCCCGCGCTCACCAGCGGCTTCTCCGCCGCGTTCGTCGGAGCCGCCGGTATCGCCGGCGCCGGCGCCCTGCTCGCCGCGCTCACCCTGCGCACGCGCAGGACCGTACCCGCAGAGACGGAGTCTGCGGCCTCCGGCTCTCACAACGGCTGAGCACGCGGTTGCTCGCTGGACGCGACGCCGAGTTGCCGATCTACAAGACCGCCATGTCCGGCTCCTGGGGGCCGGGCACCTTACCCTGACGCAAGTGACCTCAACGCATCTGGACCGCAGGAACGAGGTGTCAGCCAATTAGGCGAGCGTGAGTCCGAGCCGGCTACTGGGATTTGTCGTGAACCGTTCAGCCATCACGAGCCAGAGGTTCTGCGCCTCCTCGGAAGCGAGTACGCCGACAACCGCCCTCATCGCGTTGACGACCTTCTCGCGTTCTGCGTGATCCGCCGTAAATCCGAAGGACCAGGCCGCCTGGGCGGGGGAGCGCTAGATCCATAGGATCATTCTGGCGTGTTGCTACGGCTCATCGACCGAACGGCGGGGGCCCGGATACGCCGAGAACCTGTCAACCCGTAGAACCGTCAAACCCACTTGAACACGGCAGTGCGCGGTCGCGAGGTTCGGCACGACGGTCAAACGATCAAAAGGCTAGATCTGCAATCGTGGGATCTAGCCTTTGGCTCCGTCCTGCCAGCGGTAGAGGTCGCGCAGCAGGGAAATCTCGGCGCCGTGATGGATCAGCTCCCTGTTGACGTGCTGGACGATGACCTCCATGGGAAACCGCTCGGGACCCACCGTGGGCGGATTCTCCAGGTCGGCGTCCGAGAGTTCGCGGACCCCCGCGTTCCATCTCCCGTACATCTCATCGAGCTGTTTTAGCGCCTCGTCAGCGGTCCCCGCGTAGGCGAATGTCTGGGAGTCGACGTCCTGGCCGCCGAAGTGCCATCCGACCCGATAGCCCAGGCACGAGACGATGATGTGCGCCAGCCGCCAGGCAATCGTGGTCACCGGCGCCGGCACCGGGTCAGGGGACGCGAAGTCCATCGTCCACTCCCCCGAACCTGCCGACATCGGTGCGGCCGACCTGCCACGTGGGCGGATACTCCAGCAGCCGCGCACCGGCTCCCAGAAGTACTCCTCATCGGCAAGACCGTCCAGCCGCGGCCGCAGGTTCTTGCGCCAGTGCCGGTCCAACTGCTCCGCGAGCCGCTCGCTGCTTGTCATTTCCGCACACTACAGGCCACGGAGACCTGGCTACGAGCCTCGCGGACGCCGTCGCCGGCCGTGGGGCGCGAGAACGTACCGCACCGGGAGATGACGCTGGGGGCTGATGTGCCCTTCGGGCCGCGCCGCCGCGAGTACCCCGAGCGAGCGCCACGCCAGAGCCTCCGACCTGCATGTTCGAAGATGGCGAAGACTCACAACTCCAGCGGCACCCCACCGACGGTGAGGCGCCGCGCGGCGGGAACCTTGGTCCCCCTCGACGGCGACCGCAACACCCGCACCTCGCCCAGACGGCAAGCGGATCATCAAACGGGGGAGCGGCAAGACCAAGACGGAAGCCAAGGCCAAGCTCAAGGAGGTGCTCAGGGACTACGAGGACGGGCTGACCATCGCGCCGGGGGAGTCCACCGTGGCTCAGGCCGCGACCGACTGGCTTGCCTACGGGCTCAGCGGGCTGGACCCGAGCACCGTGGCGACGAACACAACCCTGGTCAAGACCCACATCATCCCGGCCCTAGGCAAGCGGAAGCTCCGCGACCTCAGTGCACAGGATGTGGACAAGTGGCTGGCAGGCAAGGCCAAGACGCACAGCACGAGCACCGTGACACGGCTCCACTCCTGTCTGAATCGGATCATCAAGCGCGCCATGGCACGGGACAAGGTCCGCCGGAACGTCGTTGAACTGTGCCGAGTGCCCCAGGGCAAGGAAGGGCGCCCATCCAAGGCGCTCACGATGGCTCAGGCCGAAGAGGTGCTCAAGGCCGCCGAGGGCGGCAAGAACCTCTACGCCTACATCGTGGTCTCCCTGCTCACCGGCGCGCGCACCGAGGAACTCCGCGCGCTGCGCTGGGATCACGTGGACCTCGTGGGCAACCTCGACGGCACCCCACCAATCCCGCCATACGTCGCCGTGTGGTGCTCCGTACGGAACGGGGGAGACACCAAGACCCGCAAGTCACGGCGCACTCTCGCACTCCCCAAACGGTGCGTAGACGTGCTGATCGAGCAACAAGAAGCCCAGCAGAAGGAACCGGGCGACGCCTGGTCTGAGCACGGCCTGGTGTTCGCGTCCACCGCCGGAACCGAGCTGGACGCGGCCAACGTACGGCGTACGTTCCGACGGGTCATCAAGCACACCAGCTTGAACCCCAAGGAGTGGACGCCCCGAGAGCTGCGGCACAGCTTCGTGTCCCTGCTCTCCGATAACGGGACGCCCCTGGAGGAGATCTCCCGGCTGGTCGGCCACAGCAGCACAGCAGTGACAGAGCTGGTCTACCGGAAGCAGATCAGGCCCGTGCTCCACGGGGGAGCGGTGGGCATGGATCGCACCTTGAGATGTGATCGGGAACGGTAGTCACGCAGATAGACACGCAGACAGCAGAATGGCCGCTTTCCGAAGATCGGATAGCGGCCTTTTCGCTGGTCAACTGGGTGGGGCTACCAGGACTTGAACCTGGGACCTCTTCCTTATCAGGGAAGCGCTCTAACCGTCTGAGCTATAGCCCCGCGCACACCGAACGTTATCGCATCCCCAGGAAGGAGGCGAACCGGTTGTTCGGACGAGGAAAAGCTTACCGCCTCCAGCGTGCTGCTCGCGCCGTTCCCGTCGCCGGGTCCGGCGCGAGCAACCCCGCCTACTCGGCCTCGCTGAAGGTGACCTCGACGCCTCCGACCAGGTCGGAGGCGATGTTGTAGATGACCGCCCCCAACGTGGAAAGCGCCGTGATCAGTACGACGTTCACGGCCCCGAGCAATGCCGTGTAACCAAGAATCCGCACAGGCTCGAACCACGAGGCGATGTTGATGGGGATCGAGTTCTGCCCCTGCTCGCCCTGGCCGAGCTGGTTGACCAGGTCGACCAGCGAGTCGAACACGCCCAGGGCCGACAGCACGCCGTACAGGACGGCCACCGCCACGAACAGCACCACGAAGCAGACCAGGGACACCACAAAGCTGAACTTCATGGCCGACCACGGCTCAACGCGGCGCAGGACCAGGTGGGCCTTGCGGGGGAGCCGAGCCCCCGCGGCGCTGGACGACTTCTTCTTGGGCAGCTCGATCGCCGGCGGCGGCGCCTCCGTGGTCAGCGACGGACGGATGCGCATCGTCTCGTTGCCCTCTGGAGGCGGCGCAGGCGCCGGTGACGGCGCAGGCGAAGGCGCGGGTGCGGGCGCAGGAGCCGCCGACCGCGCGTCCTCCTTGGCCGGACCCGGCTTGCCCTGCGCCGGCTTCGTGTCCTTGCCGTCGTCGACCGCGCCGAATGTCTCGGATTGATTGGGCTTCTTCGGTTGCTGTCCGTTACCCGAAGCCGCCTTTGTCCTGGCGGGGCCACCTTGGGCGCTCATGGACTACTCTCCTCCCCCGTTTTCCTCAATTTCCACAGAAGTCTCCATCGACTCCGCGTTCCGGGCGAGGGCCACCACGCTGTCGCCTTCAGCGAGATTCATCAATCGCACTCCCATGGTCTGGCGGCCGGACTGCTTGATCTCGCCGGCACTCGTCCGGATCACCCCGCCGGCGGACGTGATCGCGAAGACCTCGTCCTCTGGGTTGACCATGACGGCTCCGACCAGCTTGCCACGGGAAGACACGATTTTCGCAGTAAGCACTCCCCTACCGCCACGTCCTTGAACTGGATACTGCTCCACTGGCGTCCGTTTTGCGTACCCGCCCTCTGTGGCAATAAGCACGTCTTGACCGTCGGCCATGCGATTCATGGCGAGAAGTTCGTCACCTTCGAGGAACCTCATGCCAATGACACCGCTGGTCGCCCGGCCCATAGGCCGCAGCGCCTCGTCGGAGGCGGTGAACCTGATCGACTGGGCTCCCTTGGAGACCAGCAGCAGGTCGTCGTTCTCGGAGACCAGGCGGGCTCCGATGACCTCGTCGTCGTCCCGCAGGTTGATCGCGATCAGACCGCCGGACCTGGGGGAGTCGTACTCGGACAGGCGGGTCTTCTTGACCAGCCCGCTGCGGGTGGCGAGCACGAGGTAGGGGGCGACGTGGTAGTCGCGTAGGTCGAGAACCTCCATGACTGTTTCGTCGGGCTGCATCGCCAAAAGGTTCGCCAGATGCATGCCACGCGCGTCGCGCCCGGCGTCGGGCAGCTCGTACGCCTTGACCCGGTACACCCGGCCCTTGTTCGTGAAGAACAGCAGCCAGTGGTGCGTCGTGGTGACGAAGAAGTGGTCGACGATGTCGTCCTGGCGGAGCTGAGCACCCCGCACGCCCTTGCCGCCACGCTTCTGCGCCCGGTAGAGGTCGGTACGGGTGCGCTTGGCGTAGCCGCCCCGCGTGATCGTGACGACGATCTCGTCCTCGGCGATGAGGTCCTCGATCGACATGTCGCCGTCGTAGGCGATGATCTCGGTCTTCCTGTCGTCGCCGTAGCGGCCGACGATCTCGGCGAGCTCCTCGCTGATGATCTCGCGCTGCCTGGCCTCGCTGGCCAGGATCGCGTTGTACTCGGCGATCTGCGTCATCAGGTGGTCGAACTCGTCCTGGATCGCCTGCCGCTCCAGGGCGGCCAGCTTGCGCAGCTGCATGTCGAGGATGGCCTGCGCCTGCACCTCGTCGATCTCCAGCAGCGCCATGAGGCCCTGCTGGGCGTGCGAGGCGGACTCCGAGGACCGGATCAGGGCGATGACGTCGTCGAGCCGCTCCAGGGCCTTCAGCAGCGCGCGCAGGATGTGGGCGCGCTCCTCGGCCTTGCGCAGGAGGTAGCGGGTCCTGCGGACGATGACCTCGATCTGGTGCGCGACGTAGTGCCGGACGAACTGGTCGAGCCGCAGCGTGCGCGGCACCCCGTCCACCAGCGCCAGCATGTTGGCGCCGAACGTGTCCTGGAGCTGGGTGTGCTTGTACAGGTTGTTGAGCACGACCTTGGCGACCGCGTCGCGCTTGAGCACGATCACCAGTCGCTGCCCGACCCGCGAGGAGCTCTCGTCGCGCACGTCGGCGATGCCGGCCAGCTTGCCCTCACGCACCAGCTCAGCGATCTTGAGCGCGAGGTTGTCGGGGTTGACCTGGTACGGCAGCTCCGTGACGACGAGCGCCTGCCGGCCCTTGTCCTCCTCGACCTCGACCACGGCGCGCATGGTGATCGAGCCGCGCCCGGTGCGGTAGGCGTCCTCGATGCCCCGCCGGCCGACGATCAGCGCCTTGGTGGGGAAGTCGGGCCCCTTGACCAGCCTGATCGCCGCTTCGAGCAGCTCCTCGTCGCCGGCCTCCGGGTTTTCCAGCGCCCACTTGACCGCCGCCGCGACCTCGCGCAGGTTGTGCGGCGGGATGTTGGTGGCCATGCCGACGGCGATGCCGCCCGAGCCGTTGACCAGCAGCTGCGGGAAGCGCGCCGGCAGGACGTCGGGCTCCTGCGACTTGCCGTCGTAGTTGGGACGGAAGTCGACGGTCTCCTTGTCGATGTCGCGCAGCAGCTCCATGGCGATGGGCGCGAGCTTGCACTCGGTGTAGCGCATCGCCGCCGCCGGGTCGTTGCCCGGCGAGCCGAAGTTGCCCTGGCCGTCGACCAGGGGGTAACGCATCGACCAGGACTGCGCCAGGCGTACCAGCGCGTCGTAGATCGAGGTGTCGCCGTGGGGGTGGTAGGTGCCCATTACGTCACCGACGACGCGGGCGCACTTGAAGTAGCCGCGGTCGGGACGGTAGCCACCGTCGTACATCGCGTAGAGCACCCGCCGGTGCACCGGTTTGAGACCGTCGCGGACGTCCGGCAGCGCCCTGGACACGATGACCGACATCGCGTAGTCCATATAGCTGCGCTGCATCTCGGACTGGATGTCCACCGGCTCGATGCGCTCAGCCGGGGGAGTGGTGTTCACGTCCGTCACAGGTAAATGTCCTTAAACATCGAGGAAGCGCACGTCGCGGGCGTTGCGGATGATGAATTCGCGTCTGGCTTCCACGTCCTCGCCCATGAGCACGCTGAACAGGTCGTCGGCCTGAGCCGCGTCGTCGAGCGTGACCAGGCGCAGCAGCCGGGTCTCGGGGTTCATCGTCGTCTCCCAGAGCTGGCTCGCGTTCATCTCGCCGAGGCCCTTGAAGCGCTGTACGTTGTCCCGCGGCCGGGGGTCGGCCTTGCCGTTGGCGATGCCCTCGGCGATGACCGCGTCGCGCTCGGTGTCGGAGTACGCGTACGAGGCGTCCTCACCCTTGCGGTCCCACTTGATCTTGTAGAGCGGCGGGCACGAGAGGTAGACGTGACCGGCCTCGATCAGCGGCCTCATGAACCTGAACAGCAGCGTCAGCAGCAGCGTGTTGATGTGCTGACCGTCGACGTCGGCGTCGGCCATGAGGATGACCTTGTGGTAGCGCAGCTTGGCGATGTCGAACTCGTCGTGCACGCCGGTGCCCAGGGCGGTGATCAGCGCCTGGACCTCGTTGTTCTTCAGGACCTTGTCGATCCGCGCCTTCTCGACGTTGAGGATCTTGCCGCGGATGGGCAGGATCGCCTGGAAGCGCGAGTCGCGGCCGCCCTTGGCCGAGCCGCCGGCCGAGTCGCCCTCGACGATGAAGAGCTCACACCTCTCCGGGTCGTTCCACTGGCAGTCGGCCAGCTTGCCCGGAAGGCCGCTGCCCGACTCGAGCAGCGACTTGCGCCTGGTCAGGTCGCGGGCCTGGCGGGCGGCGATGCGGGCGCGCGAGGCCTGCAGCGACTTGTTGATGATGTCTTTCGCCTCGCCGGGGTTTCGCTCGAACCAGTCGCGCAGGTGGTCGTTGCAGGCCTTCTGCACGAACGACTTGGCCTCGGTGTTGCCCAGCTTGGTCTTGGTCTGGCCCTCGAACTGGGGGTCGGAGAGCTTGACCGAGATGATCGCGGTCAGCCCCTCGCGGACGTCCTCACCGCTCAGGTTGTCGTCCTTGCCCTCCTTGAGGAACTTCTGCTCGCGGGCGTAGCGGTTGACGATCGACGTCAGCGCCGCGCGGAAGCCCTCCTCATGAGTGCCGCCCTCCGCGGTGTTGATGACGTTGGCGAAGCTGTAGACGGACTCCGAGTAGGAGTTGTTCCACTGCATGGCGATGTCGACCGCGAGCCCGTCGCTCTCCTCCTCGAAGGAGATGATCGACGCGTGCGCCGGCTCCTTCTTGGCGTTGAGGTGCTGCACGAAGTCGGCGAGGCCGCCCTCGTAGCAGTAGGTGACGGTGCTCGGCTGGCCGTTGACGTGGTCGGGACGCTCGTCGGTCAGCGTGATCGTCAGGCCCTTGTTGAGGAAGGCCATCTCCTGGAAGCGCCGCGAGAGCGTCTCGTAGTTCCACGTCGTGGTCTCGAAGACGTCGGGGTCGGGCCAGAACGTGATCGTGGTGCCGGTCTCGTCGGTGCCCTCGCCCTTGGCCAGCGGCGCGACGGGCTTGGAGTGCTCGTAGCGCTGGCGCCAGTAGTGGCCGTTCTGCTTGACCTCGACGTCCATGGCGGTGGACAGCGCGTTGACGACGGCCGAGCCGACGCCGTGGAGGCCGCCGGAGACCGCGTAGGACTGGCTGTCGAACTTGCCACCCGCGTGCAGCGTGGTCAGCACGACCTCGACGGCGGAGCGCTTCTCCACCGGGTGGATGCCTGTGGGGATGCCACGGCCGTTGTCGATCACGCGTACGCCGTTGTCGGCCAAGAGCGTGATGTCGATGCGGTCGGCGTAACCGGCCAAGGCCTCGTCCACCGCGTTGTCC
The DNA here is from genome assembly GCF_040659615.1 of Nonomuraea sp. NPDC049784. Lineage (NCBI taxonomy): Bacteria > Bacillati > Actinomycetota > Actinomycetes > Streptosporangiales > Streptosporangiaceae > Nonomuraea > Nonomuraea sp. NPDC049784. The sequence goes on along the minus strand of NZ_JBFAMX010000007.1, from coordinate 56,535 downwards.
ACGATCTCTTGGACGAGGTGGTGCAGGCCGCGCTCACCGGTGGAGCCGATATACATACCCGGGCGCTTTCGAACCGCCTCAAGCCCCTCGAGTACGGTGATAGAGCTAGCGTCGTAGGACAACTGCAAAATCCTCCTGCCGCGGACACGCGGCGGGGGAGGCCATCAAATTCAAAGCTGCCCCTGCCGTGCCCGTCACCGTCGTGAGTGCCCCGATGCGCGGTCACCCAGGGGAGTCGGTTTGCTGCCGGGGTGACACGCAAGCGGACGTGTCCGGAATCCGTCTTCAGTCTACCGGGTCCGGAGCCCGAAGGTGGCAAGGAACGCGCCTGTGATGCCCTCTAGCTCGTTTTGCCCCCAGTCCAGCATCCCCCCTCCGGAACGGGGGCTTATCGCGTCTGCGGCTTTCTGATCGCCCCTGGCGCCTAACCGTAGCGGCGCAAGCGGCTATCCGTACGTGTCGCCCGGGCCCCGGCTTCCGGTCACCCTCAACCCTCCCGACGGTCTTGGCGCGTTTTGCGGCCCTCTGACCTTGACCTTCGTGACTGTGCCGTCGCCGAGCTCCTCGTTCAGCCTGCGTACGAGGGTGCGGGCGAGCAGTCGTACCTGTGTCGCCCACGCCGTCGAATCAGCCGCGATCAGCACCTCGCCGTCCTCGAACGACTCGGGCTTGGTGTGGGCGGCCAGGTCAGGGCCCACGATGTCGATCCAGCGCCCGAACACCCCGCCGACGGCCACCGGCTGCTCCCAGCCGCGAGCGGCCAGCAGGTCGGCTATCGCGCGTCCGAAAAGCTGCGGATCGCCGCTGTCCCTGCGCGGCCCGGCCTTGCGCCTGGGCTCGCGCCGGGGGAGCTGGCCGCGCTTGGCCGCGTCGGCCTTGGCCTGGGCGAGCTTCTCCCTGGCCATCGCGGCCCCCTTGGCCGCGGGATTGTCGTCAACGGACACGGGTCACGCTCCCTTCTGCCACGTCGAACCTGGCACCCACCAGCTCCGGAGGGACGTCGGCCGGGACGGCGGCGGTGATGAGCACCTGCTCGGCGGGGGCGACGATCTCGGCGAGCCGGCGCCTGCGCTGGCTGTCGAGCTCGGCGAACACGTCGTCGAGGATCAGCACAGGGTCCCCGCCGTCGGCCCGCAGCAGATCGTACGCCGCCAGCCGCAGAGCCAGCGCGAACGACCAGGACTCGCCGTGGCTGGCATAGCCGCGGGCGGGCAGGTCGCCGATGCCGAGTATCAGGTCGTCGCGGTGCGGGCCGACGAGTGTGACGCCTCGCTCCAGCTCCGCGGAGCGGACCTCCACTAGCCGCTCCCGCAGCCGTTCTTCAAGGGTTTTCCCCAAGTCTGTGGATAACGTCTGTGTATCGAAAGATCCCCGCTCACCGGGGACTTCGCCCTCCTGGCCACCCTCATCTGTGTCCCCACCTGTGGACAACGTGCTGCGGTAGGCCAGGGTCGCGGGGGCGCTCCCCGGAGCGAGCCCAGCGTACGAGCCGGCCACCAGCGGGCGCAGCGCCTCGATGAGCTCCAGCCGCGCCCGCAGCAGCTCCGCGCCGTGCCTGGCGAGGTGGGCGTCCCACACCTCCAGCGTGCTCAGCACGTCGCCCGCGCCCGCCGCGGAGAACGCGCTGTCGCTCTCGGCCCGCCGGGCGCTCCTGCTGCCCCTGCGGGCCTGTGCGGCCGTACGCAGCAGGGCGCCGCGCTGCTTGAGCACGCGGTCGTAGTCGGCGCGGACACCGGCGAACCTGGGCGCCCTGGCCACCAGCAGGTCGTCGAGGAAGCGGCGGCGCTCGGCCGGGTCGCCCTTGGACAGCGACAGGTCCTCCGGGGCGAACAGCACCGTGCGCAGCAGGCCGACGACGTCACGCGCCCTCGAGACGGGGGAGCGGTTGAGCCTGGCGCGATTGGCCCGCCCCGGGTTGATCTCCAGCTCGATCAGCGCCCGCCGGTCGTCCCTGTGGACGGCGGAGCGCACGATCGCGCGCGCGGCGCCCCTGCGCACGAGCGGCGCGTCGCTCGCCACCCGGTGGCTGGAATGCGTCGCGACGTAGCCGAGGGCCTCGACCAGGTTGGTCTTGCCCTGGCCGTTGGGCCCCACGAACGCCGTGACGCCCGGCTCCAGGCCGAGCTCCACGGACGCGTACGACCTGAAGTCGGTCAGCGAGAGGTGGGCGACATGCACCCCACGAGGTTAGTGCGCCGCAGGGATCGCTGTGGTCACCGACGCTCGGTCTCGCGCGGCGGCACCACGTCGGCACCTGGGGAATCGGCGCCCTTTCCGGTGCTGCCTTCAGTCGAGGTGATCGCGTGGCCGCCGAACTGGTTACGCAGCGCCGCGACCACCTTCATCGCGGGGGAGTCGTCCTGCCGCGAGGCGAACCGGGCGTACAGCGCGGCGGTGATGACCGGCAGCGGCACCGCGTGGTCCACAGCCGCCTGCACCGTCCACCGGCCCTCTCCAGAGTCCTGTGCATAACCGCGGAGCTGGTCGAGGTGCTCGTCGTCGTCGAGCGCCCGCACGAGCAGGTCGAGCAGCCAGGAGCGGATCACGGTGCCAGTGCGCCAGCTCTTGAAGGAGCCCTTGACGTCCTTGACGATGTCGGAGGCCTCCAGCAGCTCCCAGCCCTCCGCGAACGCCTGCATCATGCCGTATTCGATGCCGTTGTGGACCATCTTCGCGAAGTGCCCGGCGCCGACGTCGCCTGCGTGGACGAAGCCGTCCTCGCCCTCGGGCTTGAGTGTCTCGAAGATCGGCATCAGCCGCTCGACGTTGGCCTTGTCGCCGCCGCACATGAGCGCGTAGCCGTTCTCGAGCCCCCACACGCCACCGCTGACGCCGCAGTCGACGAAGCCGATGCTCTTCTCGGCCAGCTCGGCGGCGTGTTTCTGGTCGTCCACGTAGTGGGAGTTGCCGCCGTCGACGACGATGTCGCCCGCGTCGAGGAGCTCGCCGAGATCGTCGACCGTGGACTGGGTGGGTTTGCCCGCGGGGACCATGACCCAGACCGCACGCGGCGCCTGCAGACGCTCGACCAGCTCCTTCAGGCTGGACACGTCGCTGATCGCCGGATCGCGGTCGTAGCCGACGACGTCGTGACCGCCGCGGCGCAGGCGCTCGGCCATGTTGCCGCCCATCTTGCCCAGTCCGACCATGCCGATCTGCATGTTGCTACCCCCTTGTCAGACTTCCATCATCCCCGATGACAGGATCAGCCTGACAGGCGGATGGGCATGATCAGGTAACGGTAGTCCGTAGCGGCTCCGTCCTCCACAGGCTTGCCACCGGTGAGGATAGCGGGCTTCGTCGATGTGGTCATCTGGAGCCTCGCGATGTCGGAGTCGATGGCCCCCAACCCCTCCAGCAAGAACTGGTGGTTGAAGGCGATGTTCATCTCTTCGCCCTCGTAGTCGACCGGGAGCGCCTCGACGGCCTGCGCCTCGTCGCCGCTGCCCGCCTCCAGCACGACCTCGCCGCTCTTGAACGCCAGCCGCACCGGGGTGTTGCGCTCGGCGACCAGGGCCACGCGCTTGACCGCCTCGACGAACGGCCCTGTGGACAAGTCCGCGCGGGCGGAGAACTCCGTCGGCAGCAGCGAGCGGTACTTGGGGAACTCGGGGTCCAGCAGCCGCGTCGTGGTCCGCCGCCCGGCGCTGGAGAAGCCGATCATGCCCTCGCCGGTGCCGCCGGCGGAGCTGAGCGCGATCTCGACCTCCGCGCCGGTCGTGCCGAGTGCCTTGGCGGTGTCGGCGAGGGTCTTGCCGGGGATCATCGCGATGGCGGAGAAGTCGGGCTGGCCCGGCTGCCACTTCAGCTCGCGTACGGCGAGGCGGTAGCGGTCGGTCGCGGCGAGGGTCACCGTGTCGCCCTCGATCTCCATCCGCACGCCGGTGAGCATCGGCAGCGTGTCGTCCCTGCCCGCGGCGACGGCGACCTGGGCGACGGCGGAGGCGAACACGTCGCTGCCCACCCGGCCGGCGGCCGGCGGCATGGCCGGGAGGGACGGGTAGTCCTCCACAGGCATGGTGAGAAGTGTGAATCGAGCGCTGCCACAGGTGACGACCGCCTTCGCGCCATCCACCACGAAGTCCACAGGCTGTGCAGGAAGAGCGCGGGTGATCTCGGCGAGCAGCTTGCCGGAGACCAGCACGACGCCGGGCTCACCGGTGTGGAGCTCGAGCGTCACCTCGGCGGAGACCTCGTAGTCGAATCCCGACAGCTTCAGCTGCTGCTCTTCGGTGACCTCCAGACGCATGCCTGCGAGTACGGGCACCGACGGGCGCGCCGGGAGGCTGCGTGCCGTCCATGCCACCGCCTCAGCGAGGACGTCTCGCTCGATTCGGAACATCACGGTGATCAGCCTCCTGGGTTCGTCGTTGATTCAAGTGTTCACTCTCCCGCACCTGAGATCCGGGAGAACCCTCTATGGGTCTTGAGTTTCCTTGTAAGAGAGATAAGAGGTCATCACACTAGGGGCTGTGGATACTGGGGACAACCGGTGTTCTGGCTGGTCAGTGGCCCTGTTTTCATCCACTGGGGATGTGCGTGACGCCTGGGGAGAACTCGCGCTCCTGGGGATGGAGAGTCTTCACACACAGGCCGTCCCCAGATCTTGGTGCCTTCATCCACTGGTTATCCACGAGGTTTCCACAAGTTGTCCACGGGGTAAAAAGGACACTCCTGGAGTCCCAGATCGCCTGTTCACAGGCCGTCCACACGTTATCCACGAGTAGTCCCCAGGTTCTCCCCAGGGTGTCCCCAACCTTGTCCCCAGGGCCTGTGGGGGATTTTTTCGGGCATTGTGTGGCGAAGAGCCGGTGGGTTTTGGTGTTTTCGCAGATCCACAGTGTTTTCCACAGGCTGTGCATGACGTTCAGGCCCCGCGGGATGTCCGCTTGATACGCAATGTCAGCTCGTTGACCTGGTTGTACATCGACCTGCGCTCGGCGATGAGCGAGCGGATCTTCCGCTCCGCGTGCATGACAGTGGTGTGGTCGCGACCGAACTGCTGGCCTATTTTGGGCAGCGACAACTCGGTCAGCTCGCGCGCCAGATACATGGCGATCTGCCGGGCGGTGACGAGCGCCCGGCTGCGCGAGGTGCCGCACAGGTCATCGATGCTGATGCCGAAGTATTGAGCGGTCTCGGTCATGATCGCCGCAATGGTGATCTCGGTGTCGGACTCCGTGGTGATCAGGTCCTTGAGCACCACCTCGGCGAGCTGCAGATCCACGCCCTGCCTGTTGAGGCTGGCGAAGGCGGTGACCCTGATCAGGGCGCCCTCGAGCTCGCGGATGTTGGTGGAGATGCGGCTGGCGATGTACTCCAGCACCTCGGGCGGCGCGGCCAGGCCCTCCTGGATGGCCTTCTTCCTGAGGATCGCGATCCGGGTCTCCAGCTCGGGCGGCTGCACGTCCGTGATCAGGCCCCACTCGAACCGGTTACGCAGCCGGTCCTCCAGCGTGGTCAGCTGCTTGGGCGCGCGGTCGCTGGAGATGACGATCTGCTTGTTGGCGTTGTGGAGGGTGTTGAACGTGTGGAAGAACTCCTCCTGCGTCTGCTCCTTGCCCTCCAGGAACTGGATGTCGTCCACAAGCAGGATGTCGATCGCCCGGTAGCGCCCGCGGAAGCCGTCGGCCTTGTGGTCGCGGATGCTGTTGATGAAGTCGTTGGTGAACTCTTCGGAGCTCACGTATCTGACCCGCGCGCCGTCGTACAGGCTCTGTGCATAGTGCCCGATCGCGTGCAGCAGGTGCGTCTTCCCCAGCCCCGAGTCGCCGTAAATGAAGAGCGGGTTGTACGCCTTCGCGGGGGATTCGGCCACCGCCACGGCGGCAGCATGAGCGAACCTGTTGCTGGCCCCGATGACGAATGTCTCGAATGTGTACTTCTGGTTGAGCCTGGCCGGTTCGCTGGGCTTGGTGCTCTTCGCTTCCCACCGGTTCGGCGCCGGCTCGGGCTCTTTCTCCACAGGCGGTGTGTACGGCTGCGCCTGTTCAAAAGAGAAGCCGGGCTGTGGATATTCGGTGGATATCTGGGGCTGCTCAGGCTGTGGAGAATAGAACTGAGGCGGCTCGGAGGCCTGCTGGTGCTGCGATTGCGAGGGCTGTGCGTAACGCGGCTGGCTCTCCACATTCTGGGGATAACTCTGAGTCACAGGCTGTTGATGAGCGTCGCGCGGCGGCTGCTCCGGCGCCGTGGTGTCGATCATCACGGCCAGCCGCATGTTCTGGCCGAGCTCCTGTGACAGCGCGTGCGCCACGAGCGGGCGCAACTTGCCCTCGATGAGGTCCTTGAGGAAGTCGTTGGGGACGCCGAGCACGATGGTGTCGTTGGCCAGCGCGATCGGGCGGACCATGGCCAGCCACGTGCGCTGCTGGATCGGCACGTTCTCGTTGAGGAAGTTACCCAGGGCCCTCGCCCATACCGTGCCGAGGTCGACACCGTTCATGGTGCGGTCCCCCCTCCTCCCTCTCGCGGCCCCCCGCGATCGTTTATCCACATGCGCGGCCGCCCGCTGTGATCGGCGGCCCCTTCGTCCACAGCGTGGAGCCCGGGCTTCCCGCCCAGGTCCTCCACAGGAGATCCACAAGTTGTGCACAGCCTTGGGGCGGGTCCGGAAGGGCCGACAGTATCCATGTGCACAGCTGTGTTCAAGCGTTGTCCACAGCCTAGTGGTACCTGGGTGCACATACTGTGGACACCGGTCTGGCAGTGGAAAAGTCGCCTGTGGAAAGGTGGATAACCCGTCCAGTTTGACCTGGACGGTGGTTCCCCCGTAACGTACGACGGTCGGCTTGTCACGCGACGGCTATTTCGCGTGCCCTCGCTTCCTTGGCAGGCCATCCATGTGTGTTAGGCGCCCTAGCGGCGCACCATCAAGCCTGGAGCCCACCCGTGAGCAAGCGTACTTTCCAGCCGAACAACCGTCGCCGCGCGAAGACCCACGGCTTCCGGCTGCGGATGCGCACCCGGGCCGGTCGCGCCATTCTCGCCGCCCGTCGCAGCAAGGGCCGCGAGAAGCTGTCGGCCTGACCGTCCCGCGCGTTTCTGCGCCCGCCGGTGGATCTCACCGGCGGGCGATAGGCGTATACGGTGCTGTCTAGTCAATCCCGCATGCGGCGCGGGATGGAGTTCGATGCGGCGGTCAGGCGCGGCAAACGCGCTGGTCGCCCTACTCTGGTGGTGCATTTTGCCATTTCGGGGGAAGAGTCCCCTCGGGTGGGTTTCGTAGTGAGCAAGGCCGTTGGTGACGCCGTGACCAGGAATACGGTCAAGCGACGGCTCCGACACCTGATGCGGGACCGTCTCGACCGGCTGCCGCGAGGTAGCCTGCTGGTGGTACGCGCCAATCCACCGGCCGCGTCCGCGCGATTCGAGCACTTGGCCGCCGAGCTCGACTCCGCGCTGGAACGTTTGCTCAGGCGGCGCGAGTCCTCGACGGGTGGACAAAAATGACGGAGCAGCCGCAAGGGGTGACGCCGAGCCTCGCAGCTCGAGCGCTGATCATCCCGATCCGGTTCTACCGGGCCTTCATCGGCCCGATGCTCGGTCCACGCTGCCGTTTCTACCCGTCGTGCAGTGCATATGGACTCGAGGCGATTGCTACGCACGGAGCACTGCGCGGCACTTGGCTGACTGTCCGGCGCATCGGGCGGTGCCATCCATTCCATCCCGGAGGTATAGACCCGGTGCCCCCACGCCCGGTCCGGTCCCACGAAACGCAAGGGAGATAGCTCGGTGGAGCTGTCCTGGCTCAACTGGCTGTACACAGCCGTCGCCCAAGTCATCACCTGGATCCACCAGGCATACAGCACGGTGCTCGACCCGAACAGCGGCTTGACCTGGGCGCTCACCATCATCACGCTGACCATCTGCATGCGGATCCTGATCTTCCCGCTGTTCCTCAAGCAGATGCGCTCGTCGCGAAAGATGCAGGAGCTGGCGCCGAAGGTCCAGGAGCTCCGCAAGCGCTACAAGAACGACAAGCAGCGCATGAACCAGGAGGTCATGGCGCTCTACCAAGGAGCGGGCGCCAACCCCCTCGGCGGCTGCCTCCCTGTCGTGGCGCAGTTCCCGATCTTCATCTCGATGTTCACCGTGTTGCGGGCGATCGCCGCGGACCAGCCGAAGTTCGGGATGACGCAGGAGCTGGTCGACAGCGCCAAGCAGGCCCTCATCCTGGGAGCCCCGCTTCCCACCACGTTCTTCGAGGCCTCCCACGTCGGCGAGAAGATCGTCATCGGTTTCTTCGTCGCGATCAGCTCGTGCACCACGTTCCTCACGGTCCGGCAGAGCGTCACCCGCTCCATGGCCCAGATGCCGGACAACCCGATGGCGCAGCAGCAGAAGATCCTGATGTACATCTCGCCGCTGTTCGCCTTCTTCAGCCTGAACTTCCCGCTCGGTCTGATCATGTACTGGGTCACCACCAACCTGTGGACGCTCGGCCAGCAGCACTGGTTCTACAGCCGGCACCCGATGCCGCAGTTCGACGCCAAGGGCAACCCGGTCATCGTGCAGCCCAAGCCGAGCCTGATCGCCAAGCTTCGCAAGACCACGCCGGAAGAAGAGCAGGCGCCTCCGCCCTCGCCGGAGCCTAAGATCGTCAGGCAGCAGCCAAGCCGCCAGTCCCGCAGCAAGCGCACCGGCAGCAAGAAGTCTTGAACATGAAGGAGAGGCCGGCCATGACCGAGGCCGAGCAGGAGAAGGCTCCTGATCTCAACGCGCTGGAGCAGGAAGGCGAGATCGCTGCCGACTACGTCGAGGGCCTTCTCGACATCGCCGACATCGACGGAGACATCGACATGGACGTCGAGGGGGACCGCGCCATGGTCTCCGTCGTGGGTCTCAAGGGCAACGAACTCGTAGGCCCCGGGGGAGAGGTCCTGGAGGCGCTGCAGGAGCTGACCCGCCTGGCCGTGCACCGGCAGACCGGCGAGCGCTCCAGGCTGATGCTCGACGTCGGCGGCTACCGCGAGCGTCGCAGGGCCGAGCTGACCAAGCTGGGCACTGAGGTCGCCAACCAGGTCAAGGACCGGGGCGAGCCGAAGTCGCTGCAGCCGATGACGCCCTTCGAGCGCAAGATCGTCCACGACGCGGTGGCGGCCGCCGGGCTCCGTAGCGAGTCCGAGGGTGAGGAGCCGCATCGCTACGTGGTGGTCCTGCCCGCCTGAGGAGTGTTACGCCATCCGATCCGGCCGTCTGCCCGCTCGCACGCGAGGCGGACGGCCGTTTCTCATTTGTGCTCTTTCATCCCTGTACGTCCATCTGAACGTGCGTATGTGCGCGCACGCCCCTTGTTAGCGTTCTCCCGCTCGGACGAGCCATACCGACGGCGGCGTGCTCAAAGGTCGCTTTCAGAGCGGCCCGCTAGTCTTCCACTGTGATCTCACCTCTAGCCTTGGGGTAGAGACCACTCGCAACAGATCAACGCCGGGCTGTTCCCCGCCGAGCCAGGACGGATCAGTCTCAGAAAGGGCCACCGACCAGTGAGCGATGAGCTTCCGGCGCCGCCGGACATAGCGCGGGACGTCTTCGCCGGGGAGGCTTGGGATCGCGCGAACGCGTTCGCCGAGCTGCTGGCAGGGCCCGGCGTGGTCCGCGGGCTCCTGGGCCCGCGTGAGGTGCCCAGGATCTGGGATCGCCACCTGCTCAACTGCGCGGTCGTGGCTGAGGTCGTGCCGCCGGAGGTGCGCCTGGTGGACATCGGGTCCGGCGCCGGGCTGCCCGGGCTCGTGCTGGCGATCGTCCGCCAGGACATCACTGTCACGCTCCTGGAGCCGCTGCTCCGCCGTACCGTGTTCCTGGAGGAGTGTGTCGAGGCGCTCAAGCTCGACAACGTCGAGGTGCTGCGCGCGCGGGCGGAGGAGCTGGCGGGCAAGCGCGAGTTCGACGTCGCCAGTGCCCGCGCGGTGGCGCCGCTCGACCGCCTCCTGAAGTGGGCCATGCCGCTGCTCCGCGAGGGCGGCGAACTGATCGCCATGAAGGGGGAGCGCGCCGAGGCGGAGCTTGCCGAGGCGGAGACCCAATTGCGGGCCAGCGGAGTCCGATCGGCCGAGCTCGTGACTGTCGGGCGCGGTAAGGTCGAGCCGCCTGCAACATTGGTTCGGGTGGTAGCGGGTCGCGCGCCAGAGCAAGTCGGGCGGCGACGAAGGAGGTGACGGTTGTGCCAGTCGCGTCAAGCGGTCTTGGCTGGCCGGGCAGCCGTCCGTCTGAGAGTCCAAGCGGGGTTGGCTGGCCCGAAAAGGGCGTGTCGCGACAGTCAAATCCCGACACCGGCACACCACTGGTTGAAAGGATGGCCATCGTGACCCAGACCCCCCTGAACCCCGGTGATTCGCCGTTGGTACGAGAGGCGCTCAGCTCAGTGGTTTCACGTGAAACATCTGCAACCCCGACCGCCGCCCAGACCCCCAGCGACGGGGACGGCACCTGGCCGCGGCCGCCCAAGACCAGGGTGATCGCGGTGGCCAACCAGAAGGGCGGCGTGGGCAAGACCACCACGTCGGTGAACATCGCCGCCGCCCTGTCCATGCACGGCCAGCGGGTCCTCGTGGTGGACCTCGACCCCCAGGGCAACGCCTCCACGGCACTAGCCACGGAGCACCGAGGCGACGTGCCGGACGTCTATCAGGTCCTCGTCGACGACCTTCCGATGGCGGACATCGTCAAGCAGGTCCCCGACATGCCGAACCTCTATTGCGCACCGGCCACCATCGACCTCGCGGGCGCGGAGATCGAACTGGTCTCCTTGGTGGCCAGGGAAGCCCGCCTCCGGCGCGCGCTGGCGGCGTACGAAGGGGTCGATCTGGACTACATCGTGATCGATTGCCCGCCGTCGCTGGGCCTGCTGACGGTGAACGCGTTGGTGGCGGCGGAAGAGGTCATGATCCCCATCCAGTGCGAGTACTACGCCCTGGAGGGGCTCGGGCAGCTCCTCAGGAACGTGGACCTGATCCGGGCCCACCTGAACCCGACGCTGAAGCTCTCGACCATCGTCCTGACGATGTACGACGGGCGCACCCGTCTGGCCTCACAGGTGGCGGACGAAGTGCGGGCGCACTTCGGCGACACGGTGCTCAACACCGTGATCCCGCGCAGCGTGCGCCTGTCCGAGGCGCCCAGCTACGGTCAGTCGGTGATGACGTACGACCCGGGGTCGAGCGGGGCGATGGCGTACATGGACGCGGCCCGCGAGATCGCCCACCGCGCCGCCGTGTCCTGACCGCCCCTCGCCGCCGCCCTTTCTACCTCTGAACCCGGGCCACGCCCATCCAGGTCCGCTCGGGTCCGCTCGGCAGTGCCGCCTGCATGCCGTACGGATATTCAGCCTGCCCGCGTGCGCTCAAAGAGTCCCGCAGCGCGCCCAATGAGCCCCGCCCCGCCAACGACTGGACCGCTGCTGCGGAGACGTGCGCTGATTTGCCTCGCTATGTCCCACTAGCGCCGGCCCCCGGACTGAGAGCACGACCCAGCGAGCCTGAGGGGCCGTGAGACGGCAGTCCCGCAAGCTGAGGCGGGCGAGACGATGGGATGGCCGAGCGGCTGGACGGTGAGACGTGAGACGCCGGGTCCGTGAGGCGGCGGGGCGAGAAGGCCGGGCGGCGGGGCGGCGAGGCAGCGGCGGTATGGCGCGCCCGTGAAATGGCGGGCGGCGAGACGACGGCGCGGCTCGGCGGCGGGCCTGTGAGGTGGCGGGCGGAGTCGGCCAGGCGGTGAGATGGCTAGCCCGTGAGATATGAGCGCGGCGAGAAGGCCGGGCGGCGGGACGGGGCAGGAGGCGGAACAGCGCCACTCCCGATAGCGATCCCGCTGGGTGGGCGAGTGAGCAAGCCGGCCGAGCGTAGGCAACGCGACCAGGCGGCGGGGTACCGAGCTGGCCAGGTGACGGGGCGGCTGGGTGGCGGGGGCGGCACCAAGCGGTTCGGCCGAGTGGCGGGCAAGCGATTCGGCCAGGCGGCGATTGGGCGATTCGGCTGGGCGGCCAGGCGGCTAGGCGGCGAGCCGGCAGGGCGGCACCAAGCGATTCGGCCGGGCGCAGGCAGCCGTGAGGTAGTCCGGGGCGGCCGTGGCATTGGGTCGGCGGCGGGATGGAGGGCCCGGCGCAGGCGGACATGACTGGGGGTAGGCGGTCGTTGGGTTGGTTTGTGGCCGTGTCGGTGTAAATACCGCGGGCTGGTGTGTGGCGAGGGGGCACCGTGCGGGGCGTGCAACGGTAACCTCTCCTGGAGTGACCGGAATCGACCGGGTGGATGAGGAGACGCAGTGAGTCAGCAGCGGCGGGGATTGGGCAAGGGGCTCGGGGCACTCATCCCGACCGGTCCCATCGTTGACGGTTCGGGGACGGTGCCGGCTCCGTCGAACGGTTCAACGGGGGAGACAGGCCCAAGGCCGATCGCCGGAGCGTACTTCAAGGAGGTCGCGCTAGACGCGATCGTCCCCAATCCGCGCCAGCCGCGTGAGGTCTTTGACGAGGAGCGCCTTGAAGAGCTGGCGGCGTCCATCCGGGAGGTCGGGCTCCTGCAGCCGATCGTGGTCCGGTCGGTTGGAGGCGGCCAGTACGAGTTGATCATGGGGGAGCGGCGCTGGCGAGCGTGCCAGCAGGTCGGATTGGACCCGGTTCCGGCGATCGTCCGCAACACCCAGGACACCGATCTCCTCCGGGACGCGCTCATTGAGAACCTTCAGCGTGAGCAACTGAACGCCCTCGAAGAGGCCGCGGCCTATCAGCAACTCCTCGATGACTTCCAGGCGACGCACGAGCAGCTGGCCCAGAAAGTCGGCCGCTCCCGCTCTCACATCACCAACACTCTCCGCCTCCTCAACCTCCCGCCCGAAGTCCAGCGCACGGTGGCCGCCGGCGTCATCAGCGCGGGTCACGCGCGGGCCCTCCTCGGACTCAACAGCCCCGAGGAGCAGATGCAGCTGGCCAAGCGCATCGTGGCAGAGCTGCTCTCGGTCCGCGCGGTGGAGGAGATCGTGGCCATGGGGAGCGCCAAGGCCGCGAAGAAGCCCACCCGCGAGCGCCAGGTGGCCAAGCCCACGGCTCCCGGCCTGACCCATCTTGCCGACCGTCTCTCGGATCACTTCGAGACCAAGGTGAAGGTGGACTTGGGGCGGCGCAAGGGGCGCATCGTCGTCGAGTTCGCCACGATCGACGACCTTGAGCGCATCATCGGCACCATGGCACCGGAAGCCGTCCGCGCGATGCGAGAAGCCGAAGACTAGATCTCTCTGTTTCACGTGAAACACGAACCAACGCCGCCCAGCCTCGGAGCTGATGTTTCACGTGAAACGAGGCCCGCTGTCGGGGCTGATGGGCCGCACTCTGGAGGTTGGCGGCGGCGTGGTGGTGGCGGCGGCTCCTGCGGGTCGGGGATGGCGCGGGAGGGCGCTTGTCCCTTGCGAAATGCACCCGCCGAACGCCCGGTGGTCTTCGGTGACTTCCGCCCCGAAGACGCGACACCGAAGTCCCCACTTTCTAGGGGCTGATGACCTCTCGAGGGAGGCCCGCACCTTCCGGCTGAGGGTCCGCACCTTTCGACCTGGAGGCCCGCACCTTCCGGCTGAGGGCCCGCACCTCCGGGCGATGTGCCGCATGGCGCTCGGCCGACGGGGGCTGCTGCTCGCCGCGTGCGCGCCCCGACGTGGCGCTTTTGTCGGGGGTGATGTTTCACGTGAAACGCGGCGCTCGCTCTCCGTCTAGCGTCTCTTCTGACGATGGCGATGGCGATGGCGATGGCGATGGCGATGGCGATGGCGATGGCGATGGCGATGGCGATGGCGATGGCGATGGCGATGGCGATGGCGATGAGCGCAAGGCGTCTGCCCTCGGTCGCGGTTTCACGTGAAACATGCGACTCGGGGCGGAGCCCGAGGGTGGCGCCATGGCGGTTCTCGGGCGGCGTGTTTCACGTGAAACCGCGACCGTTGTGGCGCGGGGCTACCTGACGGCAGCCTTGTGGATGTCGGCCAGGAAGTCGTCTACGTGTTCCGGGGTCGTGTCGAAGGCGGCCATCCACCGGACGACGCCCGTGGGCTCGTCCCAGTAGTGGAAGAGGTAGCGGCTCTGGAGGGTCTCCGCGACGGCGGGCGGGAGGGTGGCGAAGACGGCGTTGGACTCGACCGGGTAGGTCAGGGAGACGCCAGGCACGTCGGCTATGCCGTTCGCCAGGCGCGCGGCCATCTCGTTGGCGTGCGCCGCGTTCTCCTGCCACAGGTCGTCTGTCAGTAGCGCCGAGAGCTGAGCCGAGACGAAACGCATCTTCGAGGCGAGCTGGAGCGACTGGCGGCGGAGGTACGGGAGGCCGGGGGTGAGTGAAGGGTCGAGGATGACCACCGCCTCCGCGGCCAGGGCGCCGTTCTTGGTGCCGCCGAAGCTGAACACGTCCACCCCGGCGTCCGTCGTGATGGCCCTCAGGTCGCAGTTGAGATAGGCGGCCGCGTTGGCGAGCCTGGCGCCGTCCACGTGGAGCCGTAGGCCGGCCTCGTGCGCGGTCTCAGCGAGGGCGGCGATCTCGTCGGGGGAGTAGCAGGTGCCGAACTCCGTGGCTTGGGAGATGGAGACGACTGATGGCTGGGATTCGTGTGGGTTGCCGATCACACCCAGGCGGTACTTGATGTCGTCCGGGCGGAGCTTGCCGTCCTCGGTGGGAATCGTCATCAGCTTGACGCCGAGCAGACGCTCCGCCGCTCCCGTTTCATGGGTGGCGATGTGGGCGCTGTCGGCACAGAGAATGGAGTCGTAACGGCCGAGCATCAAGGCCAGCCCGACCATATTGGCGCCCGCCCCGTTGAGCACCGCGAATCCTTCGGCGCCCGGGCCGAACACCTCCTTGATCTTGTCCTCGAACACCGAGGTCCACCTGTCGTCACCGTACGCGGGCGCGTCTCCGTGGTTGGCGGCGGCTATGGCTTCCAGGACGGTCGGGTGCACGCCTGCGTGGTTGTCGCTGGCAAAGCTCTTGGGGTACATCGAATCGATCAGCACACGGTAAGGCTACTTACTCACCTTCGACCGGCGTCCTGCCCCATCGTTTGGTATGGGCCGAGGGGTCGAGGGGGATGGATTGGGCGTGCCACACCGGTGCCGCGCTCGATGCCAAATTGGGCGGCGTGGCGGCGGTCCCGCCGATGGACGACACGCCAGCGGATGCGATGGCTGAGCGCCTGAGGGGGGAGGGCACTTTGCGTCTCCGGTGGCGCTTCCGGGGCGAGGCGCCGCTACGGTGCTGCAGGCTGTCTTCCATGCGGTGCCGTGCCGGTCGCTGTCTGGTGGTGCCGTGTCGGCCGCTGTGCGGTGGTGTCGTCTCGGCCGCTGTCCCGTGGTGCCGTGTCGGGCGTGTGCCGCGCTGATGCCGCGTTGGGGCGCGTGCCTGACGGTGTCGCGTTGGGCGCTTATCCGACGGTGCCGTGACGGGCGTCCACATGGCGGTGCCGCCGTGGGCGCGTCTGCGGGGCGATGTCGTGCCCGGCGTGTGCCGCGTGGTGCTGTGCCTGTCACGTGGCGGTGCTGTGCAGGGCGTGCGCCGGGTGGCGTCGTGGCGTGCATCCGCTTGGCGACGGCGTGCCGCGTCGAGGCGCCCCTCAGACTGTGACCCCGTCTCGCGGTAGGGACCGGCGAGCAGGGTCGCGCCGCTGGACGGCGCCATCGGCGGGCCCACCAGGCAGTGCGGTGAGCGAAGAGGTCCCCAGGAGGCGGAGAGAGGGCTAGGCGTGGGAGCGGGCTGCCGCGTTCTGGAGGAGGGTGCGGCAGAGGTCGCCCAGGTCCTGGCCGGCGGCTTCGGCGGCCATCGGCAGGAGCGACGTCTCCGTCATCCCCGGCGCCACGTTGACCTCAAGGAAGTGCGGGTTGCCCGCCGCGTCGACGATCAGATCCGTACGGGAGATGTCGCGGAGACCGAGCGCCGTGTGGGCGGTTACCGCCGTCTCCGCGCAGGCCGCGGCCGCCTGGGCGGAAAGGCGGGCGGGAGCGAAGAACTCCGTGTGCCCGGCCGTGTAGCGGGCCGCGTAGTCATAGACGCCCTCGTCCGGGACGATCTCAACGGCCGGCAGGGCCACCGGGCCGTTGCCCAGGTCCACGACGGAGACCGCCACCTCCACGCCCTCCACGTAACGCTCGATCAGCGCAGTGTCGCCGTACGCGAAGCAGCCGACCATCGCGGCGGGGAGCTCCTCCGCCGTGCGGACGATCGAGGCGCCCAGCGCCGACCCGCCCCGGGCGGGCTTGACGAACAGGGGGAGGCCGAGTCGCTCCACGATGCGGCCCAGCACCACCGTGGCGCCGAGGTCGTGGAACGTCTCCTTCGGCAGCGTGACCGACTCCGGCGTCTGCAGGCCGACGGAGCGTACGACGGCCTTGGCGGTGGGCTTGTCGAAGGCCACCCGGCACGCGTCAGGGTCGGCGCCCACGTACGGGACGGTGAGCAGCTCCAGGACGGAACGGATCGCGCCGTCCTCACCCGCGCCACCATGGAGGGTCACGAACACCGCGTCCGGCGGGTCCGCGAGGATGGACGGCACGAGGGAGGCGTCGGTGTCGCGAGTCTCCACATCGACGCCCGCCGCACGCAGCACCTCGCTGACTCGGCGACCGGAGCGAAGGGACACCTCTCGCTCGTAGGAGAGGCCTCCGGCCAGCACGAGCACGTGGCCCAGATCGCTCATCACTTCTCCTCCGCTGATCGCACGCGCCGCTGTCCAACCGTACCGCCATGGGGTCGTCGCCCGGCACGGTGGCGACGCCTGGCGCGTCCGCTCGGTGGCGTGCGGAGGATTCAGAGCGCCAGGCGTCTGCGATGCCCGGAGGGGGCGGCGCGATCACGCCGCCCGAGAACGCGCTAGGCCAAGTCCGGGCCGGGAGTGTCGACGCCCAGGTGGTCGCGGATCGAGCTGGTGCCGAAGGTGTCCCTCAGCTGCATCTCCTGCTCGATCACCCCGGCCAGCCGCCGCACTCCTTCCCGGATCCGGTCAGGTTCGGGGTAGCAGTACGACAGCCGCATATGCCGGGCGCCGCTCCCGTCCGAGTAGAACCCGGTCCCGGGCACGAACGCGACCCGCTCGGCCACCGCCCGCGGCAGGATGGCCTTCGAGTCGAGCCCCTCGGGCAGGGTCGCCCAGACGAAGAAGCCCCCGGCGGGGCGGGTCCAGGTGACCTCGGGGGGCATCAGGGAACCGAGCGCGTCCAGGAGCGCGTCGCGGCGCTCGCGGTAGAGCTCCCTGAACGACTTGATCTGCTCCTGCCATGGCTGCGTGGCGAGGTACTGGCCCACGGCGAGCTGGGTGAACGAGGAGTGTGAGAGCACGGCCGACTCCATGGCCAGCACGAGCTTGTCGCGGACGGCGTGCGGGGCCAGCGCCCAGCCGACGCGGAATCCGGGGGCGAGCGTCTTGGAGAACGACCCCAGGTAGACCACGCCGTCCGGATTGTCGGCCCGAAGGGCCCGCATGGGCTCCCCGTCGAACCCCAGCAGTCCGTACGGGTTGTCCTCGATGATCAGGACCCCGGCCCGCTGGCAGATGTCGAGCACCTGCTGCCGGCGGGCGATGTTCAGGGTGACGCCGCCCGGGTTGTGGAAGGTCGGGATCGTGTAGAGGAACTTGATGGGCGCCCCGGCCGTCTCCAGCGCGTAGATGGTCTGGGCCAGCGACTCGGGCACGATGCCCTGATCGTCCATGGCGATATGAACGACTTTGGCCTGGTAGGCGGAGAAAGTGCCCAGCGCGCCCACGTACGAGGGACCCTCGGCGAGCACCACGTCGCCCGGGTCGATGAAGATGCGTGTGATCAGGTCGAGGGCCTGCTGCGAACCGACGGTGACGACCACGTCGTTCGCCCCGGCATGAATCCCCTCCAGCCGCATGACCTCGCAGATCTGCTCGCGCAGATGAAGGTCGCCCTGGCCGGAACCGTACTGCAGCGCGACGGTGCCGCGCCTGGTGACGAGGTCGGAGACCAGCTCGCCGACCATGTCGAGGGGAAGAGCCGTGACGTACGGCATGCCGCCGGCGAGCGAGACCACCTCGGGCCTCGACGCGACGGCGAAAAGAGCTCGGATCTCGGAGGCGACCATCCCGGTAGCTCGCGCGGCGTACCGATCGACGTATGCGTCGATGCGCGACCCTTGAGTCGCGGGTGTCTGACCGTGATCCAGCTCTCCTGTCACGGCCCACCTCCTAGGTGTCATATCGGACTGAAATACCAGATTACGCTAACCGGACATGTCGCCCGTGACGGGCTCGACCGTCGTGGTGTCCGCTGGCCACATCTCCACTGGGCTACGATGCCACCTGTGGACGCGGTTTTCGCGCGCTTTTCCGGGTCAACGACAGGGGGCCGTAGTTGTCGCGCCGGCTGGTCAACATAACCCTGGACAATCTCGAAGATCTGCCGCGGCGCTGCCGTCGGTGCGTGTTCTGGGAGCTCGATCCGGTCAGCGGGGAGCGGGCGGTCGAGTCAGGCGATCCCGGGCTGGAGAAGGAGGCCTGGATCTCCGGCACACTGCTCGAGTGGGGCAGCTGCGGGAAAATCCTGTATGTCGACGGGGTCCCTGCGGGGTTCGTGCTCTACAGCCCGCCGCTCTACAGCCCTCGTTCCGTGGCCTTCCCCACTTCGCCGGTCAGCGCCGACGCGGTGCTGCTCATGACGGCGCACATCATTCCGGAGTTCTCGGGTGGCGGGCTGGGGCGAATGCTCATTCAGGGCGTGGCCAAAGACCTGACCAGGCGCGGAGTGAAAGCCATTGAAGCTTTTGGCGACCTCAAGTGGGAAGAGCCTAGTTGCGTAGTTCCGGCGGAATACTTGCTTTCTGTTGGTTTTAAGACTGTTCGTCCCCATTTGCGGTTTCCGCGGCTCCGGCTGGAACTCAAGACCGCCGTCTCGTGGCGTGAGGACGTCGAGGTGGCTTTGGAGCGCCTCCTAGGCTCCATGAGTCCAGAACGCGCGCTACGTCCCGTCTGACGACCGCTCAGGGCCGTACAACGCGAAAGCCCCCCGCCAAGGGCGGGGGCCAGGCGCGCGCCGCGGGAGAGCGGACTAGATGATGCCGTCGAGCTCGCGCAGCAGCATGGCCTTCGGCTTGGCGCCGATGATCTGCTTCACGACCTCTCCGTTCTTGTAGACGTTCATCGTCGGGATCTGGAGCACACCGTACTGGCGCGGCACTTCCGGGTTCTCGTCGATGTTGAGCTTGACGATCTCCAGCTTGTCGCCGTGCTCGTTGGCGATCTCCTGGAGGATGGGCGCGACCTGACGGCACGGGCCGCACCACTCCGCCCAGAAATCGACCAGCACGGGCTTGTCGTTCTTGAGGACGTCAGCTTCGAAAGAGGCGTCGGTGACAGCCTTCACGGTGCGCTCCTTACTTCTCGGTGTTGGCCAGCCAGCGCTCGGAGTCGAGCGAGGCCGCGCAGCCGGTGCCGGCCGCGGTGATGGCCTGGCGGTAGGTGTGGTCGACGACGTCTCCCGCGGCGAACACGCCGTCGATGTTGGTCGCCGTGGACGGCGAGGCCACCTTGACGTAGCCGTCATCGTCGAGATCGATCTGCCCCTTGACCAGCTCGGTACGCGGATCGTGCCCGATGGCCAGGAACAACGCGTCAGTGGCCAGCTCGCATTCCTCGCCGGTCTTGACGTTGCGCAGCTTCACGGCCTCGACATGGGTGTCGCCGAGTACGTCGACGACCTCGGAGTCCCAGACGAAGCGGATCTTCTCGTTCGCGTACGCCCGCTCCTGCATGATCTTGCTGGCCCGCAGCGAGTCGCGGCGGTGCACCACCGTCACCATGCGGCCGAACCTGGTGAGGAACGTGGCCTCCTCCATCGCCGTGTCGCCACCGCCGACCACCACGATGTCCTTGTTGCGGAAGAAGAAGCCGTCACAGGTCGCGCACCAGGACACGCCGTGCCCCGACAGGCGCTTCTCGTTCTGAAGGCCGAGCTCCCGATAGCCGGAGCCCATCGCCAGGATGACGGACTTGGCGTAGTAGGTGTCGGTGTGGGTCTTGACGACCTTGGGGTTCGCCTCCAGGTCCACCTCGACCACGTCGTCGGCCACCAGCTCGGCACCGAACCGCTCCGCCTGCTTGCGCAGGTTGTCCATGAGGTCGGGGCCCATGATGCCGTCGGGGAAACCCGGGAAGTTCTCCACGTCGGTGGTGTTCATGAGCGCACCCCCCGCCGTGACGGAGCCTTCGAAGATCAGCGGCTTGAGCTCGGCGCGCGCGGAGTAGACGGCCGCGGTGTAGCCAGCTGGGCCGGATCCTATGATGATCACGTTACGAACGTCGCTCAACGCTCCACGCCTTCCTCGTCTGCTGTTGCACCGGCGACAACAGATCCTAGGCCGCCGTGATTCCCTGCCCTACACACAACGCCTGTACACAGCGAAAGAGCCCGCCTAGGCGGGCTCTGAACGCGTGCTTTGCCTACCAGTGGCCCAGGGCGGGCCTACGGAGGTTCTTGCAGTTGAACGGGTCGACGATGTCGATGCGCAACCTCTGGGTGGCCTTGTCCTTCCAAGAGGCCACGATCAGGGCTTCCTGACCGTTGTACTGGCCCTGGTCGACCGCGTACGTCGGCAGCTTCGACCGGCTCGCCACCCGGCCCACGCACTTGTCGACCTTGCCGGCGTCGTCGGAGCCGTCGAGCACCATGCGCTGGAAGCCGAACATGCCTTCGAGCGGCTGGCGCAGGTCCTGGTCGCTGTAGTTGTGGCCGCTGTCGGTGAGCGCGTAGGACTTGGCCCGCTGGCCGACCCTGGAGGGGGTCGCGGGCGTGGTCGGGGGCGCGGAATGCGCCTCTACGCCACCGCTCGGAGCCCTGGTGCCACCGCCGGCGCCCAAGAGCAGGCTGCTCGAGGCCACGACTCCGCCCACCACGGCGGCGGCCGCCGCGGCCGCGATCGCGGGCATCGCCCACCGGCGCCGCCGCGAAGCTCTGCGCTTGGCCGGGACGATCGTGCCGGCGTCGGAGACGACGCCGAGACGTACCGGTTCGGGGGCTTCTTCAGTGGCCACCTCGACCGGCCGCTCCCATGGGGCGTCCCGCATGAGCTCATCCCAGTCAGGTGCTTCCGCGAGGCCGACACCTCCTCGCCTGGACTCCGCCTCGGCGGCCAGGGCCTTGTCGATGCGCAGTGCGACGCCCATCGGCATGGCCGGTGTGGGGGTCGCCGCGAGCACCTCGCGAACCGCCGCCAGGTCTGCCAGTAGCTCCCCACAGGGGTCGCAGACCGCGAGATGCTCGCGGACCTGGCGCGCCGTGCCGACGTCTAGGAGACCCTCGGCCAGTTCGGCCAGGATTTCCAGATCGTAGTGCGTATCACCCGTCACGAAGTTCTGCTCCCTTCGCGGATGAGACGCGATTGAGGTCCGTTCGGTTCCGCAGATGCGAAAGAATTGGGGCAAGTTTCGCGCGCCCCCGCGCGCACCTGCTCTTCACCGTTCCGCTCGGCACTTGGAGCACCTGAGCTGCGTCTTCGACCGAATAGCCCATCATGTCGACGAGCACCAGCGCCGCCCGCTGGTCGCTGGGCAGCAGTTTGAGTGCGGCCGAAACCTCCATCGAGACCTCGCGCTCGAGGGTCTGGTCAGGCAGCGGGGACTCGCGCTCGGCGGCCTCGATCAGCTCGTCGTCCGCGACGGGCCTGACCGATTTACGGCGCATTCTGTCGAGGCAGGCGTTGACCACGATCCGGTGGAGCCACGTCGTGACGGCAGCCTCGCCGCGAAACGTGGCGGCCTTGCGGTAGGCGGAGACGAAGGCGTCCTGCACGGCGTCGGCGGCCTCGTCGGGGTCACCGAGCGTACGCAGGGCGACCGCCCACATGCGATCGCGGTGCCTCTTGACGATTTCGCTGAAGGCGTGTGGATCCCCGTTGATATGCGCGGTCAGCAGCTCGGCGTCTGTGACCGCCGGCCGCTCCGCTGCTGAGGGTGTCTCGGGTGGGGAGTTCACAAGAGGGATTCCTGGTTATGCCGATCCGGGAGAGTGCACCACTACTTCATAGATGGTGCCATGAAAGTTGCCCGCATCTGCCGGAACACGAGTAAACCAGATCAAAACGTACTGACCGGTTGCCGGTTGATCAGGGGTCAGCGTGGTCTTGCCTGCCGCGTTCTTCTCGGTCGCCACCGTCTTCAGCGAGCCCAGGTCGGGCGAGTCGCCCACCTTGAGTTCGACGGTCGCACCCGGAGCATCGGACAGCGTAGCGGCCACATCACTGATCTGCATGGACTTGCCCATGTCGAGCAGCAGGCCGACGCCCTCCTTGAGGTTGCCCAGGTCAGCGCTGGTGTAGCTCTCCGTCTTCCACAGGGTGCCCGGCTTGCCGTCGATGGCCAGATTGGCGATATCGGACTTCTCATCCTTGTCGCCGAGCGGGTCGAACCCCTGTGCCTTCTTCGGCTTGACGACCTGGGCCTCGGCCGAGGCCGACGTGGAGGTGCTGGGGCCGGTGCCCTTCGCCTCGGGCGTGGTCGGGCTGCCCAGGCTGCGGCCGATCGTCCAGGCGCCGACGCCGACGGCCGCGATGACGAGCAGCACGACCACCGTCATGAGCACCCGGTTGAGCGCGCTGCCGCCGCCGTTCTGCGAGCGGTGGGGCGCGGGCGGCAGCGGCGGAACCGTGAGCTGCTGGCGGTGTGCGATGTCCAGGCCCTCGGTGTGGGAGGCGGAGGCCACCGCGGGGGTCGAGGGGTAGGAGATCGGGATCGGCATGGGCCTGGCCACGCCGGCCAGCGCCTCGGCCACGTCGGACGGGCTGGCCAGCGCGCCCTGGCCCCTACGGGACTCGGGCAGGCACGCGCGCACGGTGACCGTGTCGAGGTAGCTCGGCACACCGGCGGTGACCTGGCGGGGCGAGCAGAAGTGGCCGTCGGTCATGGGGGCCGCGGGCAGCCCGCCCTCTTCCTCGTCGCCCGGCCAATGCCCGGTCAGCCCGGCGTACAGCAGCCGGCCGAGGCCCTCGGCGTCGTCGAGCGCCGGCTGGTCGGTGGTGAGCCCGGCCAGCGCCGCGTCGACGGCCACACCGAGCACCTTGACCGTGTTGCCGGTCGTCCACACCAGGTGGGAGGGGCGCAGGCACAGGTGGTAGAGCCGCGCCTCGTGGGCGTGGGCGAGCGCCTCCGCGGCCTCGGCCACCAACCCGGCCGCCCGCTCGGGCTCCAGCGGGCCGGAGGCGAGCAGGTCGGTCAGCGACTCGCCGGTGACCCACTCGCTGACGACGTACGCGGCCTTGTCGTCCTCCGCGGCGTCGAACACCTGCGTCAGGCGTGGGTCGGTCAGCCTGCTCGCGGCGCGCGCGGCCGTGACGACCTCGTGGACGCGGGGGAAGTCGGGAGAGAAAGTGTGGACGGCCACGGGCCGCGCGAGAATCTCGTCGATGGCCTTCCACAGCGTGGCGCCGTCGGACTCGCTGACGCGGTCCTCGAGCCGGAAGCGCTCGGCCAGACGGGTGCCGGGTTCGACGGCCGACGTGCTCACTGGCTCACTCCGCTTGGCCGATCGGGCGTGCTCATGACTCGAATCACCTGCGTGGTGGTGTCCCACGAAGGCACGCTATGCCGGGTGGATCCGCCCACGCCCCTCCTGCTTCCATTCGCGCGTGTCGGGCTCCATGGTAGTGCCGAGTGGATTCGGCCCGCGTTCTTTACCGGCCTACCCGCCCCGCGACCATCCCAACGATGGAATTGACCTCCGGGATGCGCATTCTGTGGGCGACGCCGAGATAGAGCAGCAATCCCAGGCCTCCGCCGACGGCCAGCACGATCAGGGAGTTGACGAACCCTAGCCCGGTGAACACCCCCGTGACTACCCAGACCGCCGCCAGAGCCAACACGGCGGTGGGCATGGCCGCGAGGTACATCCTGGTCAGTGCCATGCCGATGGACCAGCCGCCCAGCCCTCGGACCCGGCGGCTGGCCAGCCACCACGCCCCGAGCGCGCCCAGCGCGTACGCGACGGCGTACGCGAGCGCCAGCCCCATCACAACGTAACGGGCCGGCAGCAGCACGTTGAACACCACCATGAGCACCGCGTTGACCGCGGTCGTGCCCGCGCCGATGAACACCGGCGTGCGGGTGTCGCCGAAGCTGTAGAAGACCCGCAGCAGCAGCTGGAACAGCGCGAACGGCACCAGCGCGAGGCCGTACACCTGCAACACGTTGCCGATGTAGACAGCGTCGGCCACGCTGTTGGCGCCATGGCCGTAGATGGGCACGGTGATCGCCGGACCGAGCACCATGAGCAGCAGCGACACCGGCACCATGAGAGAGCAGATCAGCCGCACGCTCGACCCGAACTCGCTGCGCACGTCGTCGAAGCGGCCTTCGCCGACGGCCCGGCTCATCCTGGGCAGCATGGCGGTGATCACCGAGACGCCGATGACTCCGTACGGGAGCTGGAAGAGCTGGAACGCCAGCGTGTACGGGCTGATGCCGTGGCCCGGCACCGCGTCTCCCGCCGCGCTGGCGAGGTTGGTGGTCAGCATGAAGCCGAGCTGGGTGACGATCACGTAGCCGATCGTCCAGACGCCGGCCCTGCCCATCTCGCCCAGCCGGGCATTGCGCACGTCGAAGCGGGGCATGAAGGAGAACCCGACCCGCTTGAGCGCGACGATCAGGATGGCCGCCTGGGCCACGATGCCCGCTGTGGTGCCCAGGCCGAGCAGCGCCAGATCGCCGGTGTCGGTGTTCGCGACGTCGTTGCCCCCGCCCGTCATGGCGTAGACCAGGAACACGCAGATGACGACCAGGTTGTTGACCACCGGAGCCCACATGGGGGCGCCGTAGCGGTCACGGGTGTTGAGGATGGCGCCCGCGACCGCGCCCACGCCGAAGAAGGCGAGCTGCGGCAGGATGAAGCGGGCCAGCGTGACCGCGGCCTCGTATTTGGGGCTGTCCGGAGCCCAGTCGGTGTAGAGGTCGATGAGCAGCGGCGCGGCGAACACCGCCACCACCGCGACCACGATCAGCGCCACCGCGGAGATCGTCAGCAGCCGCTGCTCGTACGCCCGGCCGCCGTCGGCGTCCTGCTGCTGCGCGCGCACGATCATCGGCACCACGACGCTGCTCAGCACACCGAGGAGCAGCAGGTCGAGGATGCTGTACGGGATCGCGTACGCCGCGTTGTAGGAGTCGCCCAGCGCGGCCGTGCCGATGGCGTAGGCCAGCACCATGGTCCGCACGAACCCCGTGACCCTGGACACCATCGTGCCCGCTGCCATGATGGCGCTGGCCCGAAGCATGCGGCTCATACGGTCTCACTCTCCCGGGTCTTGGCTGCGCGCGCGGCCTTCCGTTCCGACCTGCGCCGCAGCACCCGCGTCACCACGGCGGCGAGCATCACGGTCAGCGCGGCGCCCACGATCACCGAGGCGATCCCGGTGTAGCCGGTCGTGCGGATGGTCAGCCGCTGCGGCTTGCCGTACGGCTGGCCGTCGGCGGTCTTGAGCTGCACGGTAACCGTCGCGTCGCCGCTGCCGCCGGTGGCGGCGCTCATCGGCACCTGGACCGTGCCGCTCTGCCCGCCGCCGATCGACAGCGGCTCCGTCGGCGGGAAGTTGACCTGCAACAGCTCGGGGTTGTTGGAGGTGACGTCGATGTAGAGGACGATGGGCACGGTCAGCGAGTTCTTCACGCTGATCGGCACCACGCCGTTGCTGCCCGCCAGCGTGCGCGGCCGGTCGGGACCGGCTCCCGTGATCTGGATCTTGTCGATCCGCTCATTCACCGCCGCGCTGACCAGCTTGTACACCGAGCGGCCCACGCGGGTGTTGTTGCGCCAGGCCGACGAGGTCAGCCTGAGCACCGCCGCGTCGAAGCTCGACGGCGTCTTGTCGGCGGTGATCAGAGAGGTGAGCTGCGCCTGCGAGCTGACGTTCTTGACCGGGGTCAGGTATTTCGAGGTCAGCTCTTGCTTGCGGTCCTGCTCGGTGTAGGTCAGCCCGGCGCGCGGGACGGCCAGCTTGGTCGGCTTGAGCGACTCCAGCGGGGTCAGTTGCAGCCAGGGCAGCCTGCCCGCGGTCCTCATCAGCGCGCTGACGAGCGTCGGGTTGGGGTCCCAGCGGCGCGACGGGGCGATGACGAGTGACCTGGGCGAGGTCTGGCCGGCCTCCGCGGCGATCATCGCGGTCTCGGCGATGAAGCGTTGCGTGCTGAGCAGCACCGACGTGCTGGTCGCCGGCTCGAACAGCTTGCTCAGCTCGGTGTCGGCGACCAATGCGGTGACGGGCCCGTTCACCGACTCGAGCGTGGTGGCGGCGTCGGGCGTGAACGGCACGGGCGGCTGCGGCGGCAGGTTGGTGGGGTTGAGCAGGACCTTGTCGACCTTGTCCTTGCTGACCGAGAGCAGGTCCAGCGCGTCGGCGTCGAGCACTCCCGCGGGCGGCCAGTTGACGTTGGTCTTGACCTCTCGCCCGAGCAGTGACGTGGCCTTCTGCTTGCCCAGCTCGATCGCCCTGCTGGGCTGCGCGTCCAGCCCCTGGTGCGCGAGCGCCGCCACGTCGGGATCGGCGTACGGGACCGCGAACACCGGAGAGGCGGCCAGCGCGGTGCGCATGGTCGTCAGCCAGCTCCCGGCCTCGGCGCTGGCCGGCTTGTCCTGGACGTCGTCCTTGGTCTTGACCTGGTACTTCCCCTTCATCGCATTCAGGTCGTCGAGCAGGCCCGGCTCGACGAACCAGGTGACGCTCTTGGGCGCCGACTGGGCGATGCGAGCCAGATCGGCGAGCCGGCCCTTGCCGGTGACCGACTGGCTCAGCTTGTCGTCCACGAACAGGGAGCCGTCGGTCGCCCGGTGCGGCTGGTCGATGACGGGCAGGGCGATGGCGAGCTTGTTGCGCGGCAGCTTCGGCACCGTGGGCGGCGCGTAGGTGACGTACGTGCGCTGCGACGTGGTGATCGGCACGCCGTACTGCGCCACGTCGACGGCCACCGGGTAGACCCCGAACGAGCGGTAGCCGAGCTGCACGGGCGTCGCGGTGAACTCCCAGCGCGCCTGGGCGCCGGCGGCCAGCGCCGGGATGTCCAGACCCGAGGTGCCGGAGACGTTGCCCGGGAGTGTCGCGGGGTTCTGGTCGTTCTGGTAGGCGGCCATGGTGACGCGATCGGTGAACTTCTGCGCCGTGTAGCGCAGTCGTACGCGCAGGGCGGACTGCGGCACCCCGGTGTCGTTGCGGATCGTGCCCGTGAACTTGATCACATCGGTCTGCGCGGTCGGCGCCTCCGGCGAGATCGACGAGATCGACAGGGCCAGAGTCTGCCTGCTCGCCTTCACGGTGTTCGTGGCAGCCGCGCCCGGCGCGGTGGCCACCACGATGAAGGCGAGCAACGCGGAGAGCAGCGTGACCTTACGGATCACGCGGATGCCCGAGCTGGAGTACGACGACGCACGCCCGCAATGGTACGGGTTCAGTGCCGCCGCGCGACCGCCTCACGTGATCCTTTCGCGCGGAGGTCGACCATCTTGCCTGGCAGGAGCGCCAACAGGTCGAGCGCGCGCAGGGTGAGTGCGGTGTGCCGTTCGCCGGTGGCCGTGTAGACCGGATCGTCGTCGTCCAGCAGCCGGTCGTCGATGAACATGGGCAGCGACTCCGGCAGGAGCAGCGGGCACACCAGCCCGCTCGCGTAGTCGGTGGCCGCGTTGACCACGTGGGCCGGGGCCGATCGCACCCGGCGCACGCCCAGTACTCCGCCGACGGCTCCCAGCGGTGGCGGCGCCGACACGGGGGAGGTGAATCCGATGACGACCTCGCGGCCGACCCTCGTGGCGACTTCGAGCACTGTAACCATCAGGCACCTGTCGGGCGCCGCGGAGACCGCCTCGGGCAGATCTTCCGCGCAAGTCATGGGACGCGGAAGGCGTACGATCTCATGATGGACCTGGTGTGCGAGGAGCCAGCGGTGGATCGCGAGGGCGTCCTTCATATAGTCCTCCTTGCCTTGTTCCATGGCCCCCGACGGTCCCAAGACCGACGGTAACCCCGACCCGATGTGGCTCGGGGGATATGTTTCGGCAGCACAAGAAGGACCTACCCGCTTGTCCGACATCACTCTGACTGACAGCCAGCGGCGGGCCATGACGGACCTGTTCCGCAAGATCGCGCCGGTGGCCGACGAGCTCGGCCGCCTCTTCGCCGCGCGTGGGCACGAGCTTGCCCTCGTCGGCGGCCCCGTACGCGACCTGCTGCTCGGCCGCATCGGCAACGACCTCGACCTGACCACCGACGCCCGCCCCGAGCGGGTCCTGGAGATCGTCAGGGACTGGGCCGACTCCGTTTGGACGATCGGGATCGACTTCGGCACCGTGGGGCTGCGCAAGGGCAGCTGGCTGATCGAGATCACGACATACCGGAGCGAGTCGTACGACCCGAAGTCCCGCAAGCCCGAGGTTATGTACGGCGAGACGCTCGAGGAGGATCTGGAGCGGCGCGACTTCGCGGTCAACGCGATGGCGGTGCGGTTGCCGGGTCACGAGTTCGTCGACCCCTACGGCGGGCTCGACGACCTGCGCGCCAAGGTGCTGCGCACGCCGGGCACCCCCGAGCAGTCCTTCGGCGACGACCCGCTGCGCATGCTGCGGGCCGCCAGGTTCGCCTCGCAGCTCGGGTTCCGCGTGGACGAGCAGGCCGTGGCGGCGATGACCGCGATGGCCGAGCGCATCGAGATCGTCTCGGCCGAGCGCATCCGCGACGAGCTCGACAAGCTCATCTGCGGCGCCAACCCGCGCGAGGGGTTGCGGCTGCTCGTCGAGACCGGCCTGGCCGCCCACGTGGTGCCCGAGCTGCCCAAGCTGCGCCTGGAGATCGACGAGCACCACCGGCACAAGGACGTCTACGAGCACACGCTGACCGTGCTCGACCAGGCCATCGCGCAGGAGGAGGACGGCAAGCCCGACCGGATCCTGCGCTGGGCGGCGCTTCTGCACGACATCGGCAAGCCGAAGACGCGCCGTCACGAGACGGGCGGACGGGTGTCGTTCCACCACCACGAGGTGGTCGGCGCGCAGATGACCAAGAAGCGGCTCACCGAGCTGAAGTTCCCCAAGGACGTGGTGGGGGACGTCGCCCGGCTGGTCGAGCTGCACCTGCGCTTCCACGGCTATGGCACGGGGGAGTGGACCGACAGCGCCGTGCGCCGCTACGTGCGCGACGCCGGTCATCTGCTGGACCGGCTGCACAAGCTGACCAGGGCCGACTGCACCACGCGCAACAAGCGCAAGGCGGCGGCGCTGTCGCGCACCTACGATCACCTCGAAGAGCGCATCGCCAAGCTCGCCGAGGAGGAGGAGCTGGCCAAGATCCGCCCCGAGCTCGACGGCAACGAGATCCAGCGCGTCCTGGGCATCGGGCCCGGGCCGGTGGTGGGGCGGGCCTACAAGTTCCTGCTCGAGCTCAGGCTCGACAAGGGCTTGATCGGCAAGGAGGCGGCTACCGAGGCGTTGTCGGAGTGGGCGCGGTCGAACGACGTTGCCGGATGATCATCCGGTACGCGAACGCCGCCAGGGGGTAGCCGACCGACATGATCACGACGGCGAGGTAGGACTTCCCGTTTGCGGGCAGGATCGCCGCCGACAGGGCCGCGGCGAGCACGTACATGCCGTTGAAGAGCATGTCGTAGATCGAGAACGCGCGGCCCAGGTAGATGTCCTCGACGTCGCGCTGGACTGTGGTGTCGGCGCAGATCTTGACGCTCTGCCCGGCCACGCCCAGCACGAACCCGGCCACCGGCAGCCCCCACTCCTGGAACGGCAGCACCAGCGCGGCCGTCAGCACCCCGGAGGCCGACAACGCGATCGGCACCCAGCGCTCGATCGTGAAGCGTTCGGTCGCGTACGGGGTGATGATCACTGCGAGGAAGTAGCCGACGCCGGACGTGGCCACCACCACCCCGACCCCGCGCAGCGCGGCGTCGGGGTCGCCGTCGGTGAAGTAGTAGCGGTAGAGGATGATGCCGAGCGCGGTCGCCATGCCGTAGAAGAAGCGGTGCGCGGCCATCGCACCCATGGTGGCGACGGCCACGCGGCGCTGGACCAGGTGTCTGGCGCCGTCCACCAGGCCGACCACCACGTTGCGCATGGCCTCGCGGGCCTGCGGCCTGTTGGTGTCGTACTCCGGGCCGAGCAGGTCGCGGCCCATCGTCCGCGCCATCAGCGAGCTCAGCCCGAACACCACGCCGGAGGTCACCAGCAGCAGCGCGACGCCCGGGTCGTTGCCGCCGAACACCTCGCGCAGCAGGAACCCGAGGCCCACGCCCACGAACGTCGCCACGGTGCCGGAGGTGGGCGTGACCGCGTTGGCCGCCATCAGCCGGTCCGGCGGCACCACGTGCGGCAGCGACGCGCCGAGCGCTGACAGGAAGAACCTGTTGACCCCGAGCACGGCGAGCGCCGCCGCGTAGAACACCGGATCGGGCACGTCGGCGGCGACCAGCGCCGCCGCGACCAGCAGGAGCGCGCCGCGCACGATGGGCGCCACCACCAGGATCTGCCGCCGCGACCAGCGGTCGATGAACACGCCCACGAAGGGCCCGAGCAGGCTGTACGGCAGCAGCAGCACGGCCAGCCCGGCGGCCACCTGGAGCGCCGTCGTCTGGCTCTCGGGGCTGAAGAAGGCGAACCCGGCCACGCCGAACTGGAAGATCCCGTCGGAGAACTGGGAGATCAACCGGGTGGCGAACAACCGCCGGAAATCATTGCCCCGCAGGACGACGCGTAGGTCGGCGACAAACGACACGCCGCAAGCCTAGTCCTCCGCACGTCGCCTGAATGCGGGAGATGTTGGCGCCGCATGCGGTCCATGGGTTCCGAGCGGTCCCCATGATCTCGTACGCTTCATAGCGTGACGATTGAGGAACACGTTGTGCTGGTTGACGGTGACGGCAACGCACTCGGCACCGCGCCCAAGTCCGAGGTGCACGGTCGTGAGACGCCCCTGCATCTGGCGTTCTCCAGCTACGTCTTCGATCACGACAGCCGCGTGCTGCTCACCAGGCGGGCGGACCACAAAGTCACGTGGCCGGGGATCTGGACCAACAGCTGCTGCGGCCACCCGCTGCCGGGCGAGCCGGTGGACCGGGCGGTCGCGCGCCGGCTCTCCTACGAGCTGGGGCTCACTGTGGAGAGCGTCGACCTGATGCTGCCGACCTTCGCCTACCGCGCCGTCATGGCCAACGGGATCGTCGAGCACGAGCTCTGCCCGGTCTACCGCGCCACGGTGTCCTCGCCCGTCGTGCCCAACCCCGAGGAGGTGGGGGAGACGCGGTGGATGCCGTGGAAGGAGTTCGCCGAGGGGGTCATGAACGGGCTGCTGGCGATCTCGCCCTGGTGCCGGGAGCAGGTGCCGCTGCTGGACGAGCTGGGGTCCGACCCGATGGCGTGGCACCCTGCCTCGCCGTCCGAGCTGCCCCCTGCGGCACGCCCGTAGGCCGGGCAAAAGGGACGGCGCCGCACCCCAGACCGAGGGCGCGGCGCCGTATCAGGGGGGTCAGCGGTCGACTTCGCCCCGGATGAACTTCTCGACGTAGTCCCGAGCCTCGTCGTCCGAGTACTGCCGCGGCGGCGACTTCATGAAGTACGAGGAAGCCGACAGGATGGGCCCTCCGATCCCCCGGTCGAGGGCGATCTTGGCGGCCCGGACCGCGTCGATGATGATCCCCGCCGAGTTGGGCGAGTCCCAGACCTCCAGCTTGTACTCCAGGTTCAGCGGCGTGTCGCCGAACGACCGCCCCTCGAGCCGCACGTACGCCCACTTACGGTCGTCCAGCCACGGCACGTGGTCCGACGGCCCGATGTGCACGTCGGCCTTGCCCATCTCGTGTGGGATCTGCGAGGTGACCGACTGCGTCTTGGAGATCTTCTTGGACTGGAGCCGCTTCCGCTCCAGCATGTTCATGAAGTCCATGTTGCCGCCGAAGTTGAGCTGGTACGTGCGCAGCAGCTCCACCCCGCGGTCCTCGAACAGCTTGGCCAGCACGCGGTGCGTGATCGTGGCCCCGACCTGTGACTTGATGTCGTCACCGACGATCGGCACCCCGGCCTCGGTGAACTTCTCCGCCCACACGGGGTCCGAGGCGATGAAGACCGGCAGCGCGTTCACGAACGCCACGCGGGCGTCGATGGCGCACTGCGCGTAGAAGCGGTCCGCCTCCTCCGAGCCCACCGGCAGATAGGAGACCAGGACGTCGACCTGGTTGTCGCGGAGCACCTGGACCACGTCGACGGGAGCCTCGTCGGACTCCTCGATGATCTCCTGGTAGTACTCGCCCAGGCCGTCGAAGGTATGGCCGCGCTGGACGGTCACCCCGGTGGGCGGCACGTCGCAGATCTTGATCGTGTTGTTCTCGCTGGCGACGATCGCCTCCGACAGGTCGCGGCCGACCTTCTTCGCATCCACGTCGAACGCCGCGACGACCTCGACGTCGCCGACGTGGTAGTCGCCGAACTTCACGTGCATCAGGCCCGGGACCCGTGTGTCCGGGTCGGCGTCCTTGTAGTAGTGAACGCCCTGGACCAGCGACGACGCGCAGTTGCCGACACCGACAATGGCCACGCGAACCGAACCCATCGCACTCGCTCCCTTACTCATCAGTTGACGTGGTATCTCTTTCGGGCCCCTCCTCTGACGAGGCCCGACGCTCAGTTGCGATCAGCTCGTTCAGCCAGCGCACCTCGCGCTCGACCGACTCGAGCCCATGGCGCTGCAGCTCGAGCGTGTAACTGTCGAGGCGCTCCCTGGTGCGCGCCAGCGCCGTGCGCACCGCGTCGAGCCGCTCCTCCAACCGGCTACGGCGTCCTTCGAGAATGCGCAGGCGCACCTCGGCCTCGGTGTGGCGGAAGAACGCGAAGTGCACACCGAAGCTCTCGTCCTCCCAGGCGGAAGGACCGGCCTGTGTCAGCAGCTCCTGCAGCCGTTCCTTGCCCTCCGCGGTCAGCTTGTAAACGATCTTCGATCTGCCGCCGACGATCGTGGCGGGAGCGGGCTGCTCCTCCGCGATGAGGCCTTGAGTCAGAAGCGACCGCAGACAGGGATACAGCGAACCGTAGGAGAAAGCGCGGAACATCCCCAGCAGGGCGTTGAGCCGTTTGCGCAGCTCATAGCCGTGTAGCGGAGTCTCGTGCAGCGACCCGAGCACGGCCAGTTCCAAGACCCTGCCCTGTCCGCCGGCCACCGGAAACCGCCTCCTCTCGCATGGATGTATCGAGCCGATACATCCCGAGGATACGTCGCACCGCTATATGGCTGCAATCTATGAATCTGCCAACCCGTTGGGATGGAGTCGCAAAACGCCGTAGTCTGGCGCTCATGTGGTCACAGAGAAGGGTGGTGGATTACGGCCTGGCGAAACGGGCGGTGGTCCGATCCCTGCGCGCGGGGCGAGCCGCCCGCGGCGACGTCTGTGACGCACAGCCCTACCTCCTTCGCGCGGCGCGCTATTTCGGCGAGCCGACCGAACGCCTCTGCCCGGTCTGCGAGAAGGAGAACGTCACCAACGTGACGTATGTCTACGGCGATTCGCTCGGACGGCATGCCGGTCAGGCAAAGGTCGCGTCAGAACTCGCCGCAATGGCCCATGATTACGATGAGTTCCGGGTGTACGTGGTCGAGGTCTGCCAAGGTTGTTCCTGGAACCACCTGACGGTTTCGTACATCCTTGGCAACGGACCGCCTGAACCCGCTGGCCAAGCGTGATGACCGAGGGCGGCGAGAACTTCACGCCCAACCGCCGTTTATGTTCCGACGACGATGCGAGGACGTGTGAGTAACAGCATGAACGAGGGGACCGGCCGCCCGGGAAGGCGCCGTCGCTCCAGCTCATCCCGTTCTGTGCCCCAGGATTCCGCACCGCAAACCGGCGAGTCGGGCTGGGGAGCGGCGCAGCCTGGGCGTCGTCCGGAAGCCGCCTACGAGCAGACCGGCGCCATGGCCGCGCAGCCGTACGACGAACCTCCCAGGCGCGGCGACCAGCCGCCGCCGCGCTCGCGCGCCCGGCAGGACGCGCGCACGGTGAGTAACCAGGAGACGCTCGTCAGCGACGCGCCGCGGCGCTCGCGCAGGCGGGGCGACGGCGAGCCGCCGGAGCCGCCGGGACCGCCGACCAAGAAGGGCGGCAAGGGCGGCTGGCGCAGGTTCGTGCCGAGCTGGAAGATCGTCGTGGCCGGGTTCGTGGTGCTCGCGGCCGGCCTCTTCGGCATGATCATGGTGGCGTACGCCAACACGCCGGTGCCGACCGCCAACCAGGCCAAGTCCGACGCGCTCGCCCAGCAGAGCACCATCTATTTCAGGGACGGCAAGAACGTAATCGCCAATCTCGGCACGAAGCGCGAGATCGTCCCGATCTCGAAGATGTCCCAGACGGTCAGGGACGCCGCGGTGGCCATCGAGAACAATACGTTCTACGAGGACTCCGGCATCTCGATCTCCGGCATGTTCCGCGCGGTCTGGATGACCGCGACCGGGCAGCAGCGGCAGGGCGCCTCGACGATCACCCAGCAGATGGCCCGTAATTACTACGACGGCCTCAGCCAGGAAGTGTCCATCAAGCGCAAGGTCATGGAGATCTTCGTCGCGGTCAAGCTCGACGAGACGCTGACCAAGGACCAGATCCTGGAAAACTACCTGAACACCATCCCCTTCGGCAGTGCGTACGGTGTCGAGGCCGCCGCGAAGGCGTACTTCGGCCCCAACGCGAGCGCCGCGAAGCTCACGGCCGAGCAGGGCGCCTACCTCGCCGCGCGCATCCAGCGGCCTAGCTGGGCGCCCGACGATCCTGCGCTCAAGAGCCGCTGGAGCACTGTCATTCAGTACATGGCCCAGCAGTGGCCCGACAGGTACGGCAACCTCCCGAAGACCGCCAAGTTCCCCAAGATCTACAAGGGCGACAACGCCAACGAGCTCGGCGGCCTCAAGGGCTACATGGTGGTCCAAGTGCTCGAGGAGCTGAAGCAGCGCGGCCTCACCCCCGACGCGGTCAGGAGCGGCGGCTACCACATCGTCTCCACCTTCGACAGGAAGCTCATGCAGGCCGCGAAGACCGCGGTGACCAGCACGACGTCCAGCATGAGCAAGGAGTACCACGCGGGGCTGGCCGCCGTTAACCCGAAGAACGGCCGGATCCTGGCGTTCTACGGCGGCAGCAACTACGTCAAGGATTCGTTCAACGAGCCCTTCGACGCCAAGAAGCAGGCCGCGTCCGCGTTCAAGCCGTACGTGCTGGCGGCCTGGCTGCAGGCCGGCTACTCGCTCAAGAGCTACGTGCCTGGCAACGAGACGGTGCCGAAGGAGATCCCCGGCATCCAGAAGGAAGGCATCAGGAACAGCCACAACGTCGGCAGGTCCATCGATGTGATCAAGGCCACCGCCCAGTCGGTCAACACCGCGTTCGTATCGATGGCCTACAAGCTGCCGGGGCAACTCGGTGACGTGAAGAACCTCGTCGAGTCGGCCGGGTTCAACCAGCAGCGCATGGAAGCCGACGTCGATGAGCACAGCTTCCAGTTCGCCATCGGCAGCGCCCTGGTGACGCCGGTCGAGCAGGCCGCCGGCTACTCCATCTTCGCCAACGGCGGCAAGTACACCAAGTACCACGTGGTGCAGGAAGTCAAGCAGGGCACCCAGGTCGTCTACGGTGAGCAGCGGGCCTCCAAGCAGGTCATCGATCCCGGGGTGGCCGCCGACTCCACGGTCGCCATGCAGGAGGTGCTGCGGAGCGGCACCGCGGCGGGCAAGGGTCTGGGCAACCGCCCGGCCGCCGGCAAGACCGGCACCAACAACGACGAGAAGGAAGCCTGGTTCGTCGGTTACACGCCGCAGATCTCGGCCGCGGTCGGGTTCTACCGCGAGGAGTGCAGGACTAAGACGGGCAAGGTCGTTCAGCCCATCAACGCCAGCTGCCCGAGCACCCCCCTCGGCAAGCCGAGCACGAAGTACAGCGCGGCGAAGCCCTACTCGAGGGCATACGAGGTGTCCCTTGGCTTCGAGGGCGCCGGTCCGCCCACGGCCACCTGGCAGAAGTTCATGCTGCTCGCCCACGAGGGCCTGCCGATCGAGCAGTTCCCGAAGAAGGCCGAGGTCGGGCTGCCCGAGAACATCGTGCCGAGCCCGACGCCCACACCGAAGCCGAGTGCGGACAACCCGTTCGACACGGGGGACGACCCGCTGAACGACCAGGGCAACCAGGACTGCCTCGTGGGCCCGTGCGACGACAACGCGACCCCCACCGAAGAGCCCACCGCCGACGACGGCGGCGGCGATCCCGGGTTCCCGCAGACCCCCAATGGCGACGTGGCCGGCGGCAACAACGGCATCGGCAACGGCAACGGTCACGGCAACGGTGGCGGCCGGCTGCCTGAGCCGAGGTCCACGGGGTGGACCTCGTTGGCACGACCCGAGGACCAGTGACGAGCACGGAGGTGCGCGTCCCGTTGGTGGCGCGCGCCGTGCCGTACCTCCCCTTGGTAGTGATCGCGACCATGGGGGCGATCCTCGCGTACGTGGTGCGCCTGCCGTGCCGGAGCGGCGGCTGGAACGACCAGGTCTCGACGTACACGAACTTCTGCTACACCGACATCTACCCCCTGTACTTCGACAGGGA
Organism: Nonomuraea sp. NPDC049784; assembly: GCF_040659615.1. NCBI lineage: Bacteria > Bacillati > Actinomycetota > Actinomycetes > Streptosporangiales > Streptosporangiaceae > Nonomuraea > Nonomuraea sp. NPDC049784. Next base: position 19,950 of record NZ_JBFAMX010000007.1, on the reverse strand, counting down.
GCTGGCGACGCAGAACCCCTACTTCGCTCACGTGCCGTTCGACAAGCAGGTCGAGTATCCGGTCGTGCTGGGCGAGGTCATGCAGGTGATCAGCTGGATCGCCAGGGCGCTCTCGCCGGACAAGGTCGTGCAGGCCGTCAGGTTCTACGACCTGACGGTCATCCTGCTCGGCCTGTGCCTGGTCGTCGGCGTCCTGCTGATGGCCGCGGTGGCCGGGCCGACGCGGCGCTGGGACGCGCTCTGGTACGCCATCTCGCCCGCCGTGGTGCTGGCCGCCTACATCAACTGGGACCTGGTCGCGGGCGCGCTGTCGATGGGCATGCTGCTGGCCTGGGGGCGGCGCAGGCAGGTGCTGGCCGGGGTGCTGCTGGGGCTCGCCATCGCGACCAAGTTCTACCCCCTGATGTTCGTCGGCGCGTTGTTCCTGCTCACGTGGCGTACCGGGCGATGGCGGCCGTTCCTGGTCACGCTGGCCTCGACGGCGGGCACGTGGCTCGTGGTCAACGTGCCGTTCATGGTCTTCGCGTGGGAGGGCTGGCGCAGGTTCTACGTCTTCTCCCAGGAGCGTGGGGTCGACTGGGGTTCGCCGTGGCTGTTCTTCCAGAACAAAGGGTGGCCCATCCTCGGCGAGGGCGACGTGAGCACGCTCGGCATGGCCGCGCTGGCCATCCTGTGCCTGGGCATCGCCGTGCTCACCCTGGCCGCGCCGCGCCGGCCCAGGCTGGTGCAGGTCTGCTTCCTGGCGTTGGCCGCGTTCATGATGACGAACAAGGTATGGTCACCGCAGTTCGTGCTCTGGCTGGTGCCGTTCGCCGTGCTGGCCAGGCCCAACTGGAAGCCGCTCGCGCTGTGGCAGCTCGCCGAGGTCTGGTACTTCGCCGCCATCTGGCTCTACCTGCTCGCCCAGCCGCCGCTCAGCAGGAGCGACCTGGGCATCGGTGACGACACGTACTACACCGCCGTCTGGGGACGGATCATCACGATCGGGATCATGATGGCGTTCGTCGTGCGGGACATTCTCCGGCCCGACAAGGACGTGGTGCGCCAAGCCGACATCGACGACCAGGCGGGCGGCGTCTTCGACGACGCTCCTGACCGGTTCACGCTGGCGTCCGTCGTCCGATGATCACCCGCTCGGCCGGCCGGGACGCGCTGCTGCTCTGGTTCGGCTCGCGGGCCGGGCTGCTCGTGGCGACGCTGCTCGGGACGGCGCTGGGCACGTACGCCGCCAAGTGGCGCCAGTGGGACGCCGGGCTGTTCATCACGATCGCGCAGTACGGCTACGACGGCGAGCCCGGCAAGCCGGTGGACGATGGGTTGCCCGCGTTCTTTCCCGGGTTCCCGGTGGTGCTGCGGGCTGTGCACGTCCTCGTGCCGGACTGGTCGGCGGCCGGGCTGCTGATCTCGCTGGTCGCCGGGGCGGTGGCCATGGTGGCGCTGGCCCGGCTGGCCGAGATGGAAGGCGCGTCCGGCTGGATGGCGGTGCTGGCGCTGCTGCTCTTCCCGATGGCGGTGTTCCTGGCGGCGGGCTACAGCGAGTCGCTCTTCCTGGCCTTCGCGATCCCGGCGTGGCTGGCCGCCAGGCAGGGGCTCTGGTCCGCTGCCGCGCTGCTCGCGGCTGGGGCCTCGTGCGTGCGGATCACGGGGCTGTTTCTCGCGGTCGCGCTCGTCGTGGAGTTCTTCGCCAGCAGGGAGCCCGTCCGACGGGCCGGGTGGCTGGCCGTGCCCTTCGTGCCGCTGGTGGCGTACTCGTACTACCACTACAGCCGGTCGGGCGACTGGCTGGCCTGGAAGCACGCGCAGGAGGCCGGGTGGGGGCGCGACTTCGCGTGGCCGTGGGATGCGTGGAAGACCACCTGGCGCTCGGCCATGGGCTCCGACGACTTCGCCGTGGCCTTCCGCATGGAGATCGCCGGTGCAGTGGTGGCGTTCGCGGTGCTGGCCTGGCTGCTCCTGCTGCGCAGGTGGAGCGAGCTCGTCTATACGGGGCTGCAGGCGGCGGCGCTGATGACGTCGGCGTACTACCTGTCGATCCCGCGCTCGCTGCTGCTGTGGTTTCCGCTCTGGGTGCTGGTCGCGAAGGTCGGGACCAGGAAGCCGTGGGCGATCGCCGGGTACGCGCTGATCTGCGGGCCGCTGATGCTGCTCAACGCGGGACGTTTCCTGAGCAGCGCGTGGGCGGGCTGATTTCTATACCCGCTTCTTCGTCTGGGTAATCCAGGGAAGTTATCCACAGGCTGTGTGTATTTACTGGAGGTTCTTCCGCAGGAACGCGATGTCGTTCGCCTGGCCCTCGGCGGGCGTCTCCACCACGATCGGCGCGCCGGCCGCCCGGCAGACCGCCAGGATCAGCTCGGGATCGATCTTCCCCTTGCCCAGGTTGGCGTGGCGGTCGGCGCCGGAGTCGAAGTCGTCGCGCGAGTCGTTGCAGTGGACCAGGTCGATCCGTCCGGTGATGGCCTTGACCCGCTCGACCAGGTCGACCAGCTCCTCGCCACCCGCGTGGGCGTGGCAGGTGTCGAGGCAGAAGCCCACGTCGAACCCGTCGAGCGCGTCCCAGAGCCGGGCGATGCGCTCCAGCTTGCGCGCCATCGCGTTGCCGCCGCCCGCGGTGTTCTCGATCAGCACGGGGATCGGGCACTCCATCCGCTCGAACACCTTGCGCCAGTTGTCGAACCCCACCTGCGGGTCGTCGCTCTTGTTGACGTGGCCGCCGTGCACGATCAGGCCCTTGGCGCCGAGGCCCGCGGCCGCCTTGAGGTGCTGCTCGAGCAGCTTGCGGCTGGGGATCCTGATGCGGTTGTTGGTGGTGGCCACGTTGACCAGGTAAGGAGCGTGGATGTAGATGTCGACGCCCTCGACCGGCTTGGCGGGCAGCACCGGCTTGTCGTAACCCTGGGGATCGCCGAGGAAGAACTGCACCACCTCGGCCCCTACCTCCGCGGCGTGAGCGGCGGGGTCGTCCTGTCCGACATGAGCTCCGATGCGCACCATAGTCCCCGAGCTTACGGCCTGCATGAGCGGCGAAGCGCGGTTTGCCGAGAGCGCGTCAGGGCAGTCGGCTGGCGCCCCCTACGCGAGGAGAAGCGACATGGCACGCTGGCGCTGGCGAGCGCTGATCTTATTGATTTACGTCGTGATCGGGCTCTACGTGGCCTGGGTGTACCACTACATCACCCCCGGACTGCTCAGGGACGTCGCCGAGGCGTTGCTGGCGGTGTTCCTCTGGTTCCTGGTCCTGCTCGGGATAGACCTGCACATCGGCAGGTGAGCCACATATCGAACGGCCCCGGAGACGGACGCCGGGGCCGTTCCTCATGGATGGGGAAGGAAACCGCCGTGGGCGATGCCGAGGGCGGCCCCCACGAACGACCCCACGAGGCCGATGATGTTGAGCGTGCGCTGTGGCGTGGTTGCCGATAGGTACTGGGAATAGAGACCCACGCCGAAACCGAGCGTGCCGAACCACGACGAGATCACATGCGCGGATACCCAGAACGTCGAGACGAAAGCCACCACACCGCACACCAGCGCGGCCACGGATAGGGCGTTTTCCACAGGGTGAGACTGTCCGTCGGTGTTGAGCGTGAGCCTGAACCGCTCCCTCTCGGAGGGCTGAAGCACGTGTGGCACTGCCACCACCCCCTAGGTTTCCTAAAGGCCTTCCCACGTACTCGCGGCTGGTAACCTAGGCACGCTGCGTTGTGATGGGTGAACCATCGCCCCGAGGTGCCGAAAGGGGCGCCCGGGCACAGACGTCAGCGTCCTCCTGTCACGGCAGAGTGTCGTGACCGCAAGAGTCCAGAGGAGGTTGGAGTCCCGCATGCGTCGTTACGAAGTAATGGTCATCCTGGACCCTTCGCTCGATGAGCGCACTGTCGCGCCGTCCCTCGACCAGTTCCTCACCGTGGTCCGCAACGACGGCGGCACCGTGGAGAAGGTCGACGTCTGGGGCCGTCGCCGTCTCGCCTACGACATCGACAAGAAGTCGGAAGGCATCTACGCCGTCATCGACCTGTCCGCGGAGCCCGCGACGGTCAAGGAGCTCGACCGGCAGATGAACCTCAACGAGGGCATCCTGCGCACCAAGGTCCTGCGTCCGGACGTGCACTAACTCCCGGCTTTTTGTCGGGGAAGCCCCGTACTCTGAGCCGTAACCCAAGCGAAGGCGTGCAGGAAGGCGAGCGCTAGCCATGGCAGCAGGCGACACCGTAATCACCATCGTCGGCAACCTCGTCGACGACCCGGAGCTGCGCTTCACCCCGACGGGGCAAGCGGTGGCTCGATTCCGCATCGCATCCACTCCGCGGTTCATGGATCGACAGACCAACGAGTGGAAGGATGGCGAGAGCCTCTTTCTGACCTGCAACGTGTGGCGGCAGGCGGCGGAGAACGCCGCCGAGAGCCTGCAGCGCGGCATGCGGGTCATCGTGCAGGGGCGGCTCAAGCAGCGGTCTTACGAGACCAAGGAAGGCGAGAAGCGCACCGTTTACGAGGTCGAGGTCGACGAGGTCGGCCCGTCTCTGCGTAACGCCACCGCCAAGGTCAACCGCACCTCCCGCCAGGGTGGTGGCGGTGGCGGCGGCTTCGGCGGCGGTCCGGCCGACGACCCGTGGGCCTCCGCGACGCCCGCCGCGCCCCAGGGCGGCGGCGGTTATGGCGGCGGCGGAGGTGGCGGCTTCGGCGGCGGCCAGCAGAGCGGCGGCGGCTTCAGCGGCGGCGGCGGCGATTTCAGCGACGAACCGCCTTTCTAAAACCTGTCCACAAGCCCGAGTCCATTCCCGCCCGGAAGGCGGGGCTCTGAAAGGAGCACCACGATGGCAAAGCCGGCACTGCGCAAGCCCAAGAAGAAGGTTTGCCTGTTCTGCCACGACAAGATCTCCTACGTCGACTACAAGGACACGGCCCTGCTGCGGAAGTTCATCTCCGACCGCGGCAAGATCCGTGCGCGCCGGGTGACGGGCAACTGCACCCAGCACCAGCGCGACGTGGCGACCGCGATCAAGAACGCGCGTGAGGTGGCCCTGCTGCCTTACACGAGCACCGCGCGCTAAAGGAGGCCTGTCGATATGAAGCTCATCCTCACCAACGAGGTCTCCGGCCTCGGCACCCCTGGCGACGTCGTCGAGGTCAAGGACGGCTACGGCCGTAACTACCTCATCCCGCGCGGCTACGCCATGCGCTGGACGCGCGGCGCCGAGAAGCAGATCGAGACCATCAGGAAGGCTCGCGACGCCCGCGAGATCCGCGACCTCGGCACCGCCAAGGAGGTCGCGGGCCAGATCGGCGCCCTGCGCGTGCGCCTGACCACGCGCGCCGGCGAGTCGGGCCGCCTGTTCGGCTCGATCACCACGGGCGACATCGCCGACGCCGTCAAGGCCGCCGGCGGCCCGATCCTCGACCGCCGCCGCATCGAGATCGTCAACCCGATCAAGAGCGTCGGCTCGCACCGCGTCACCGTCAAGCTCCACCCCGAGGTGTCTGCCTCTGTGGACATTGAGGTCGTCGCCGGCTGACCGCCTTTGTGAAAGCCCCCTCCGAATTGGAGGGGGCTTTTGCGTGCCCGCCCCATTGAGAAGCCCAGACACGGCGAGAAGCCCATACGTTACGGCTGCGCCTGGTCAGGCCACCCGCCGCACTTCGGCTGAGGGCCCTCCAGGAAACGGCCTCTGACCCTTCACCGACCGTCCGCCGTTACGCGAGCCCACCTTGGACGATTACCGTGGCCAGGGTTACCTGCGGGCGTAATTTCCTATCCGGGCATCGTAGAATGCGTTCGTTCTTTCGCGCTTTCCCCCTGGAGGCTTTGGCCATGGCCCGTCCCCTCATGCTGCTCGCGCTGGCCGTGGCACTCGTTGGTTGTGCGCCCGCTGACACCACGGCCACCACGGCCAGCACGGCCCCGTCCACTGCGTGCACCAAGGAGCAGCTCAAGCTCGTCACCCCCGGCAAGCTGACCATCGGGACCGACAAGCCTGCATACGAGCCTTGGTTCAAGGACGACGACCCCGGCAACGGGCAGGGGTTCGAGAGTGCGGTGGCCTTCGCCGTGGCGGGGGAGCTGGGCTTCGACCGTACCGAGGTGCAGTGGAGCACGGTCAAGTTCGACTCGGCGTTCGCGCCGGGCGAGAAGCAGTTCGACTTCGACGTCAACCAGGTGTCCATCACGCCTGAGAGGGCGAACGCCGTGGACTTCAGCAAGGGGTACTACACGGTCAAGCAGGCCATCGTCGCCATCGACGGGAGCAAGTTCGCGGGGGCGAAGACCCTGGCCGAGCTCAAGGACGCGAAGATCGGCGTGCAGGTGGGCACGACCTCGTTCGACGCGGTCAAGAACGTGATCAAGCCGACCGCCGACCCCAACGTCTACAACGAGCAGATCGACGCCGTGAACGCGCTGAAGAACAAGCAGGTGGACGCGCTGGTCGTGGACCTGCCGACGGCGTTCTACGTAACGGCCGCGCAGGTCGAGAAGTCCAAGATCGTGGGACAGTTCAGCTCCACGGGTGGCACGCCCGAGGAGTTCGGGCTGGTCATGGGGAAGGGCAGCGCCCTCAAGCCGTGCGTAGACAAGGCCGTGGACGCGCTGAAGTCGAAGGGCGAGCTGGCCAAGATCGAGCAGCAGTGGCTCGGCTCCGCCGCCGGCGCGCCTGAGCTGCAGTGAGCGAGCTGTGGTGAGCGAGCGCGCCCAGGCTATATCGGGCGAATGGGTTAAGTCGGAGCGGCAGCTCCAGCGGGAGCAGGTGCGCAGGTCGCGCGCCCGCCGCTCCGCCTCGATCGCGACGGGTTCGACGATCGTCTTTATCGTGCTGGTCGTATGGGTCGTCACCAACTCGCCCGGCTGGCCACGCGTGCGGGAGACGTTCTTCGATCCCGGGCAGTTCGCCGCGGCGCTGCCTGACGTGCTGAGCGGCTTCCTGCTCAACATCAAGATCTTCTTGATCGCCGAGCCGCTGATCCTCGTCGTCGGGCTGCTGGTCGCCCTGGCCAGGGGGATCAGGACGCCCGCGTTCTTCCCGATCCGGGCGCTGGCCACGCTCTACACCGACGTCTTCCGCGGCGTGCCGACGATCCTGGTGATCTACCTGATCGGGTTCGGGCTGCCCGCGCTCCGGTTGCAGGGCATCCCGTCCGACCTGGCCACGCTGGGCATCATCGCGCTGACGCTCTCGTACGGCGGCTATGTGGCCGAGGTGTTCCGCTCGGGCATCGAGTCCATCCACCCGAGCCAGGTCGCCGCGGCCCGCTCGCTGGGGCTGAGCCACGGCAAGACCATGCGGTTCGTGGTGCTGCCGCAGGCCACCCGCAGGGTGGTGCCGCCGCTGCTGAACGACTTCGTCTCGCTGCAGAAGGACACCGCGCTCGTGGCCACCATCGGGCCGCTCGAGGCGCTCAGGCAGGCGCAGATCCACGCGGCCAGCACGTTCAACTACACGCCCTACCTGGCGGCCGCGCTGCTGTTCATCCTGCTCACCATCCCCATGGCCAGGCTCACTGACCATCTGGCCGCCCGTACACGCAGGAGGCGCGGAGCATGAGCGAGGGCACCATCACCCCCAGCCTGCTGACGATCGACGGGGTGTGGAAGAACTTCCATGGCCACAGCGTGCTGCGCGGGATCGACCTGGAGGTGCGCCCGCACGAGGTGGTGAGCCTGATCGGCGCCTCCGGGTCGGGCAAGTCCACGCTGCTGCGCTGCGTCAACCTGCTGGAGACTGTGGACGACGGCGCGATCCTCCTGGACGGGGAGGAGATCACCGATCCGCGCGTGGACGTGGACGACGTGCGTAAGCGGCTGGGCATCGTCTTCCAGGCGTTCAACCTGTTCCCGCACATGACCGTGCTGGACAACATCACGCTCGCGCCGCGTCAGGTGCACAAGGTGAGCAGGGCGCAGGCCGAGGAGCAGGCACGCGACCTGCTGGCCAGGTTCGGGCTGGCGGACAAGGCGGGGGCATACCCCGACCAGCTGTCGGGCGGGCAGCAGCAGCGGGTGGCCATCATCAGGGCGCTGGCCACTCAGCCCAGGCTGATGCTGCTGGACGAGGTCACCTCGGCCCTCGACCCCGAGCTGGTGATGGAGGTGCTGGGGATCATCCGAGAACTCAAGGAGTCGGGCATGACGATGATCCTCACGACCCATGAGATGGGCTTTTGCCGCGAAATTTCGGACACGGTGTGCTTTCTCGACGGCGGTGTGCTCCTAGAGAAGGGCCCCGCCGAGAAGCTCTTCACTGACCCGGAGAACCTCAGAACCAGGGAGTTCCTGCGTAGCGTGCTGGCGACGCGCCGGTTCTAGCGCCGGTTCTAGCGCCGGTGGCGGCCGCGTGCCGGCTCGACCGGGTCGCGGGGCCGGGCCAGGAGGCTGTGGCGCCGGCCGTACACGAGATAGACGAGCAGGCCGAAGGCCATCCACAGGGCGAACCACGCCCAGGTCAGCACCCGCAGGTTGACCATCAGCCAGAGGGTGGCCACCAGCGACAGCCCCGGCAGCAGGGGCGAGAGCGGCACCGTGAACCCGCGCTCCAGGTACGGCATGCGCCGCCGCATCACGATCACTCCGGCCGCCACGAACGCGAACGCGAACAGCGTCCCGATCACCACGAGCTCCTGCATCGTGAGCACCGGAACGAACTCGGCCAGCACGATGGCGACGAACCCGATCACCAGCGTCACCCGGGACGGCGTGTGATTCCTGCGGCTGACCGAGGCCAGGCCGCGCGGGATCAGCCCGTCGCGGGCCATCGAGAACAGCACCCGCGTCTGCCCCACGATCAGCACCAGGATCACGGTCGTCAGGCCGAGCACGGCGCCCACGTCGATGACGTGCACCATCCAGTCCACGCCGATCGCACGGAACGCGCTGGACAGCGGCTCGTCCACTGAGATCTTCGTGTATGAGACCATGCCCACCATGACCAAGGCCACGGCGATGTAGATGATCGTGGCGATGATCAGGCTGCGGATCATGCCCTTGGGCATGGCCTTGGGCGCGTTCACGGTCTCCTCGGCAGCGGTCGCGACCACGTCGAACCCGATGTACGCGAACGCGATGGCCGAGGCCGCGGCGAAGATCCCGAACCAGCCGAACGCCTGGCTCTGCCCGGAGAGGATCTCCAGCACGGTCGCGGGCGGCGTCGAGAGCCTCTTGGGCTGGGCGTAGAAGTCGCCGAAGTTCGCCACGTGGATGTGCGGCAGGCCGACGACGATGACCGCGCCGATGGCCAGCAGCTTGGCCGACACCATGATCCACAGAGCGCGCAACCCGACCCGCGCGCTCAGCGCCACGACGCCGGTGAGCAGCACCAGGATCACGAACACGAGGACGTCGCCGAAGAGCCGCTCGTCCGGCACGCGTACCCCGAAGTTGGAGATCGCCCTGACCGTGATCGCGCCCCACGCCCTGGCCACCACGGCGGCGGCGAACTGCAGCTCGAGGATCAGCGCCCAGCCGATGATCCAGGCCCAGACCTCGCCGAAGATGACGTACGTGAACGTGTAGGCGCTGCCGGAGGTCGGCATCATGGACGACAGCTCGGCGTAACACATGCACGCGAGCAGGCAGGCGATGCCCGCGATCATGAAGGAGAGTATGACGCCGGGCCCGGCCGCGGTGGCCGCCTGCTTCCCGGCGATGGAGAAGATGCCGGCGCCGATCATCACGCCGAGCCCGAGCACCACCAGGTCGGCCGGGCGATAGAGCTCGGACAGACTGTGTCGGGCTCCCGTGCGTAACCCGGTCGCCTCAGAGGGCGACAGCCGTCGCAGAATAGTGGTCAAGGAACACCCCGCTCAGGGAACTCCCCATAATCCTGGACAACACCAAGCACAAAGTGATTACAGCGGGGCCGCGTTTAGCGGTCCACTGCAGATAGGCGGGCTGCGCAGCCTACGCGCCGGTTACCAGCCAGTCAGTGCCGGCGGCTCGGCGTACGAGCGTGATCAAACGTGCGAGCATCCACACCCCGAGCGCGCACCAAAGAGCAACGACCCCCATCCCGGAGGCGAGGAAGGCGGCGGGAAGGTACGCCAGAGTCGTCCACACCCCCGCCCACGCCAGATAACGCTGATCGCCCGCGCCGATCAGCACGCCGTCGAGCACGAACACGACCCCGCACACCGGCTGGAACGCCGCAACCGGCCACAGCAGGGCCAGCAGCAGCTCGGTGACCAGCGGATCCGCGTCGAACAGCCCGGGCAGCACCGGCCTGGCGGCGACGACCAGCACTCCGAGCAGCGTGCCAGACCAGAGGCCCCACTGCACCATCCTCTTGGTGGCGGCCCTGGTGGCCTCCACGTCTCCCGCGCCGAGCGAGCGTCCCGTGATGGCCTGCCCGGCGATGGCGATGGCGTCCAGCGCGAAGGCGAGCAGCGTCCACACCTGGGTGGCGATCGCGTACGCGGCCAGCTCGGCCTCACCCATCCTGGTGGCGATCACGGTGGCCGCGAGCAGCACCACCCGCAGGCAGACCGTACGGACCAGCAGCGCGAACCCGGCCGTGCCCGCCTGCTTGACCCCTGCGAGCCCTGGAGTGAGCGGTGTGCCCAGTTTGATCGCGCCCCTGGCCACCACGGCGAGGTAGACGGCCGCGCCCAGCGTCTGGGCGATCACCGTCCCCCAGGCCGACCCGGCGATGCCCCACTGTAACCCCAGCACGAACCAGGCGTTCAGCGCGGCGTTCAGCATGAACGAGCCGATGGCCACCACCAGCGGCGTGACCGTGTCCTGCAGCCCGCGCAGCACCCCCGTCCCGGCCAGCACGACCAGCATGCCGGGCGCGCCGAGCAGGCTGATCCGCAGGTACGTCACGGCCTGCGCCGTCTGGTTCCCGCCCGCCCCGAACAGCTCCACGATCCCAGGGGCCAGTGGCCAGCACACGGCTATGAGGACGGCGCCGATGGCCAACGCCAGCCAGATCCCGTCCACACCGCTGCGCAGGGCCCGCGCGTGGTTCCCCGCGCCCGTCTGGCGCGCCACGGAGGCCGTGGTGCCGTACGCGAGGAAGACGCACAGGTTCACCAATGTGGACAGGACGGTGCCCGCCACGCCCAGCGCGCCCACCGCCGTGGTGCCCAGGCCGTGCCCCACGATGGCGTAGTCGGCGAGCAGGAAGAGCGGCTCCGCCACCAGCGCGCCGAACGCGGGCACGGCCAGCCGGAGTATCTCCCGATCCCTGGTTGTAATGGGCATTTGTCCATTATGGCCATTACGTGGCTTGTCGGGGAAACTTTCTTTCCTCCACAGCCGGTGGATAGCGTTCCACCAGGTCAGAGGCCATTCGGTGGATATCCCGGAGAGTTATCCACAGCCTGTGTCCACAGGCCTTTCACACCCTGGGCGCGGTAGTGCACAGCTTGACCACAGGGTTGTCCACAGGCCGCGTTGCCACTCGACGCGCAAGTCCGGGAAACTGTCAGACCGGTCGGCTACAAGTGGGGGTGGTGCGACCGCCTGCAAGGTTCTAGGGGGCGCGGTGAGCATTGACGAAGAGACTGGCGCCGGCCCTGGATTCGAGCGCACTCCGCCGCACAACATCGATGCGGAGCAGTCGGTGCTCGGCGGCATGCTGCTGTCGAAGGACGCCATCGCCGACGTCGTCGAGATCCTGCGCTCCGACGACTTCTACCGTCCTGCCCACCAGATGGTCTACGACGTCATCACCGACCTTTATGGCCGGGGCGAGCCCGCCGACGCGGTCACCGTCTTCGACGAGCTGCAGAAGCGCGGCGAGATGGCCAGGGTGGGCGGCGCCGCCTACCTCCACACCCTCACGGCCGTCGTCCCCACGGCGGCCAACGCCGGCTACTACGCCAAGATCGTCAGAGAGCAGGCCATCCTCCGCCGCCTCATCGAGGCCGGCACCCGCATCGTCTCCTACGGCTACGGCGGACAGAACGAAGAGGTCGACGACCTCGTGGACCGCGCCCAGGCCGAGATCTACAAGGTCACCGAGCGCCGCACCTCTGAGGACTACGCGCCGCTGGCGGACATCATGCCCGGCGCCCTCGACGAGCTGGAGGCCATCGGCAGCCGCGGCGGCCAGATGGTCGGCGTGCCGACCGGCTTCCAGGACCTCGACCAGCTCACCAACGGCCTCCACCCGGGCCAGATGATCGTCGTGGCCGCACGGCCCGCTATCGGGAAAAGCACACTAGGTCTGGATTTCGCCCGTTCTGCTGCCATCAAGCATGGGATGACCACGGTCATCTTCTCGCTGGAGATGTCCCGCAACGAGATCACCATGCGCCTGCTCTCCGCCGAGGCCCGGGTCGCGCTGCACACCATGCGCTCGGGCATGATGGGCGACGACGACTGGACGCGACTGGCCCGGCGGATGAGCGAGGTGGCGGAGGCGCCGCTGTTCATCGACGACTCGCCCAACATGTCGATGATGGAGATCAGGGCCAAGTGCCGGCGGCTCAAGCAGCGTAACGACCTGAGATTCGTGGTCATCGACTACCTCCAGCTGATGAGCTCGCCGAAGAAGACCGAGAGCCGGCAGAACGAGGTCTCGGAGATCTCCCGTGCGATCAAGCTGCTCGCCAAGGAGCTCGAGGTCCCGGTCATCGCGATCTCCCAGCTCAACCGTGGCCCGGAGCAGCGTACGGACAAGCGCCCCGCAGTTAGCGACCTACGCGAATCCGGATCTATCGAGCAGGACGCCGACATGGTCATCCTGCTGCACAGGGAGGACGCCTACGAACGCGAGTCGCCACGGGCGGGTGAGGCCGACCTGATCGTGGCCAAGCATCGTAACGGTCCCACGGCCACGGTGACGGTGGCGTTCCAGGGACACTACAGCCGCTTCGTAGACATGGCGCAGCACTGACCAAACATGTAGGGTCCGCGTTTCCGTGAGCAGTGCCGGTGAATCATGAGCACCGTCCGAGCAAATCCGAGCGATCATGAGCATTGATAGCGCTGAGTGATGTCCCTACCGCGCACCATGCAGTGAGCCTTTTCATCCTGAGTAACGGCCGTCACCGGCCGCGTGGGCACCACGGCGCTCAGGTAAACCCACTTCCCCTTGACACCGGGCACCTGCACGAGCCGCCAGGCTCGCCCGGTCCATTGGGCCAGCGGTGCACTGGCGTCCTCGTCGAGGAGAACCCAGGGAGCCACCGCTGGAGGACATGGAAGTCCACTTGCACCTTGGCGAGGAGATTGCGGCGTAGACCTGCGCCGCGGGCTCGGTCCCAGCACGCGGAGCCGAGGCTGGGCTCTTTCATCGGGGCGGCGGGACCACGAGAGTCGCGGGCCGCGCCGCCGACCAGGGGGATCTTGCATGTGGATTTTCGGCCCACGTTTGTGAGATCTACCAGTGATTCCAGTGCACGACCTCGGTGACCGGGACGCGGCGGGCGGGCTTGAACTGTGTGCCGATCGTCCAGGCGACGGGGATCAGCGCGCATTGGACGGTCGTCTCGTACGGCAGGTCGAGGAGCGTGGCCGCCTGGCGTTCGTAGTTGAGGTGCGGGGTGGTCCATACGGTGCCGAGCCCTCGGCTGCGTGCGGCCAGCATGAAGCTCCACACGGCGGGCAGCACCGATCCCCAGGTTCCGGCCTGTGTCGCCGGATCGTCGAGCTCCGCCCGCGATCCGACCTGGATGCAGGGCACCAGCAGGACGGGTACCTGGTCCAGGATGTCGACGAGGTGGTGCAGGCTGTCGGCGATCGCTTGCCAGCCCGCCTCGGCGGTGAAGTCGTGGCGGCTGGGGCCGTCGTGGGAGCGCGGGGAGGCGGGGCTGGCCAGGCCGCGTCGCCACAAGTCGGCCAGGGCGCGTCGCCGGTCCGGGTCGGTGACGAAGACGAAGTCCCAGCGTTGGCGGTTGCGTCCGCTGGGCGCCTGCTGGGCCAGGCGGGTGCAGTCGAGGAGCACCTCGCGCGGGACCGGCTTGGTCACATCCAGCCTGCGTCGTACCGCGCGGGTGGTGGAGAGCAGTTCGTTCGGGGTGAGGTCCAGCGGGGGGCGGTGTGTTTCAGGCTGGGACATGGTCACTCCTGGTGGGATGGTGGCGGTCGCGTTCGGGGTGGACGAGCAGGGCGAACAGCACGCCGGCGACGGCGAGCAGGATGCCGCTGAGGAGGAAGGCGGTGGTGTAGCCGGCCTCGGGGGTGGCGGATCGATCCAGCAGCCATCCGGTGATGATGGGGCTGGCGATGCCGGCGGTGACGCTCAGCCCGGAGAAGACGCCGAGGATTCCGGCACGCTGGGCGGGCGGCACGAGCTCGGCCACGGCCGGGTTGGCGAAGGTGTTGACGGTGACCGATATGCCGTAGCCGAGCATCAGGAGGGCGATGGCCGGGAGCGGCGCGTGGATCAGTGGCAGGAAGGTCAGCAGGATGCCGGCGCCGGTGAGGCAGGCGCCTCCGAGCAGGCCGCGGGCCCGTCTTGAGGTGACGCCGGTGCGGAGCAGCCGGTCGGTGACCGCTCCGGAGGCGACCAGCGCCACGATGCCGAGCGCGCTGGGCAGCCCGAACAACGACCCTGCCACCCCCGCGGAGAATCCCAGGGCGTTTTCGAAGTAGGAGGGCAGCCAGGTGAAGACGATGGCGGCGAGCGCGTTCTGGGCGAAGTAGGCGATGAGGCAGCCGATGAAGGTGCGGTTGAGCAGCGCGCGGCGCCAGGGGACGCGGGTCGTGTGCCTGGGCTGCGGGTGGTCGCCGCGGGCGGGGGCGGCGCCGTACGGTCCTTGTCGCCCGGTGGCCAGCCACAGCAGCGACCAGCCCAGCGCGAGGGCTCCGACTGTGAGGAATCCGGCACGCCATCCGAACCCAATGATGATCAAGGTGAGCAGGGGCGCGAGGACGATCTTGGCGACGGCGGCGCCCGCGGTGTAGAGCGCCTGCGGCAGGCCGCGCCGCTCGTTGGGGAACCATGAGTACAGCACGGTCATGGACAGCGGGTTGGCCGGTCCTTCCGCGGCTCCGACGAGGATCCTGCTCGCGTACAACATGCCGCCGGTGGCGGCGACGACGGCGGGCACCTGGCCGACGGCCCATAGCAGGCCGCAGACCAGCAGGACCCACCGCGGGGAGATGCGCTGTGCGGCGAAACTGACGGCGATGCAGGTGGCGCCGAACAACACGTAGGAGGCGCTGCCCAGGGTGCCGAAACCGGCGGCCGACATGCCCAGTTCGGCGCTCATCGGCTTGGCGACCAGGCCCAGCAGGGCCTTGTCGAGGAACACCACGACCGAGGAGAGCACCAGGACGGCAGTGACGCCCCAGGCGCGGGCCTTGAAGCGGGGTGATGACGGGGGGAGTGCGGCGCCGTGTGGCACCAGGCTGTCGTTGACTGCCACGGCTGTTCGCTTGCCTTTCTGCGCGGGGGGGGGGCTATCGGGGAAGGGCGGCCAGCCACTGCATGAGGGTGTCGTTGACCTCGTCGGGCTGTTCCTGGTGGATGAAGTGGCCCGCGTGGGGGTGCCGCACGATCTGGCTGTGGTCGCGCGGCAGGCACAGTTGCTCCACCTCCGCCCGTGCCGTGTGGCGGTGGAAGGCCAGGACCGGCTGGCGGCGTTGCCGCAGGACGGGCTCGGCCTGGGGACGGAAACGCAGGCTGCTGGGGCCGAAGGCGCTGTGGCGGAAGGTCTGGGCCCGCAGCCACGCCGGTCGGGCCAGGACTTCCAGCAGGTGCCAGGTGCGCAGATGCCCAGGGGTGGCGGGGGTGTGGAAACGTTCGCTGATGAAGTCCTGCGCGATCTGGTCGGCGTCCGGTCCCTCCAGGTCATCGGCCAGGCGGGCCATCGACTCCCGCTCGCTGGGATCCCCGGCGTAGTCGGGGTCGATCATCGCCAGGGCGTGGACCAGATCGGGGTGGCGGGCGGCCAGGACGGTTGACACCGAGCAGCCCATCGAATGGGCGAGCAGGACGACCGGTGCCAGATCGGCGTGCCGGATCAGGGCCGCCAGGTCTTCGGCGTGGTCGCCGAGGTCGTAGCCCGATGGCGGGGCGCTGGAGCGTCCGTGTCCGCGCAGGTCCACGGCCACGGTACGGTAGTGCGTTCGCAGGGAGGGGATCTGGTGGATCCATCCTTCGGCCGCGCCCCACAGGCCGTGCACGAGGAGCAGGTTGAGCGGCGGCCGCGGGCCGGTGGCGGGCGGGTATTCGGCGTAGAACAGGCGCACGCCGGGGCGTTCGAAGTAGGGCACGGGATGCTCTCTCGGTACGTCGATCGTCAGGCCGGTGGTGCGAGCTGGGCTCCGCCGCATACGTGCAGGATCTCGCCGGTGATGAAGGCGGCCCGGTCGCCGGCGAGGAAGGCGACGGCGTCGGCCACGTCCTGAGGGCGGGCCAGTCGGCCGAGCGGTGTCATCGCCAGGTGGCGGGTCGTGAACTGCTCGAACTCCTCGTCGGTACGTCCCGCCCGGGTCAAGGGGGTCTCCACAACGCTGGGGGCCACGGCGTTGACGGTGACGCCGATGGGGCCCAGCTCGACGGCGAGGGTCCGGGTCAGGCCCACGATAGCCGCCTTGGAGGTGACGTACGCCGTGGGGCCGCCGCCGAGCCAGGTGCGGGAGCTCACGTTGACCACCCGGCCTCCGCCATGGCGCTGCCACCAGGGCCGCATCGCCTGGCAGAGCAGCATCGGCCCGCGCACGTTGACCGCCATCGTCGTGTCCCAGGCGTCAGGGGTCTGCCCGGACAGGGGCAGGCGCAGGTTGATGGCGGCGTTGTTCACCAGGCAGTCCAGACGCCGGCCCGCGTGTTCCAGCCGGGCGATCTGCTCGCGGACCGCATCGGGGTCGCTCACGTCCACCCGGTACCCGGCGACGTTTCCGCCGCTGGATGCCGACAGGCGGTTCGCCGCCTGCGCTACGGCGGCTTCGTCGACGTCGAAGAGCATCACCTCGAATCCGTCAGCGGCCAGTTGGGCGGCGATGGCCTGGCCGAGGACGCCCGCCCCTCCGGTGACGATCGCCCCTTTCGCGCTCACGCTCGCCCTCCCGCCGCCGACTCGAACGTGGCGTGGCCGCGCAGATAGGCGGCGTTGAAGGCGAGGGCCTCGCGCGGTGGCCGATCGGTGCTGAAGTCCTCCACCGACACCCATCCGCGGTAACCGGAGCTTTCGAGCAGCCGCAGGATCGCGGGCACGTCGAGCACGCCGTCGTCCATCGTTGTCCATCGGTGCCGCCACGGGCCGCCGTCCTCGGCACGTTCGTAGGCGGCGTTCTTGAGGTGTACGTGAGCCAGGTGCTCGCCGAGGATCTGCAGGGCCAGCCGGGGATCCTCCGAGCCCTCCACCACGGTGTTGCCGGGGTCGTAGATCACTCCTACCAGGTGCGGGGGTAGTTGTCCCACGACCTGTTTGGCCAGCGCGGCACTGGGGCAGATCGTCCGCTGGTGCATCTCCAGCAGCGCCTGCACGCCGAAGCGGCCGGCCAGCGCCGCGACCTCGCCGAAGAACTCGATGCCCTGGCCGAGTGCCTGGTGGAACCCGCCGTCAGTCGTGGACGGCGCCCACAGGCGTATGCGCGGCGCGCCTGCCTCGGCCGCCAGGCTCATCAACTGCTCGACTCCCCGCAGGTCGCCGGCCTGGACGTAGCCGCTCAGCCCGATGACGGCCAGGCCCTCCCGGTCACAGAGCTTGCGCACGTGGCGGATGTCGTCTCGTTCCGGGCGCAGGGTGCAGCGGTTGTTGCGCAGGAAGTGCGCCGGTCCTGGCGAGCCGGCCTCGGTGGCAACGCGCCATTCGATTCCGGCATACCCGGCCGCGGCCGCCGCCTCGGTCGCCTGGTGCGGCGTCAGCTCCGGCAGGCAGGCCGAACACACGCCAAGCCTCATCTTGCTCCTCGAAGAACGCAGTATGGAGAGCTGCTCACCGATCCGCGTCACCATCGGTGATGGCCGTCGACATCAGTACAGGGCCGGACACACCTCGCAGTCCAAGTCCTTCTAGGCACGCCTATTATGTTCCGCAGGCATAGCCCAGCCGCCGGGTAGGAGGGACCGTGGAACTTCGGCACCTGCGATACTTCGCCGCGGTGGCGGAGGAGGGCTCGTTCTATCAGGCCGCTCAGCGTTTGCTGGTCTCGCAACCATCGCTGAGCCGGCAGATCATGGATCTGGAACGGCGGCTCGGCCAGCGGCTGTTCGAGCGCACATCCCGGGGGGTGCGGCTGACGCCGAGCGGAGAGGCGCTGCTGCAGCACGCCCGGCAGATCCTCGGCCTCGCCGCGACCACTCAGGAGATCGTCTCGGAAGCGGCCCGGGCACGGCAGGTCGTCTCCATCGGCGTGCCTCCCGCCACGCCCGGACCCTGGTTGTCCTCCGTCGTCGAGGCGGTGGACACGGCGCTGCCCCACGCCGAGCTGAACTACGTGGAGGCCACAAGCTTCGACCAACTGCGCCTGCTCCACGAGGGCAGGCTTGATCTGTGCCTGGTCCATCAGCAGCCGCCCGGCCACTACGCCTCATGGTTGTTGCGCCGGGAGATCCTCGGGCTGGCGGTGCGGCCCGGTCATCCTCTGGTCGGCGAACCTGGCTATCGGATCGGCGATCTGCACGCTCTGCGGGTGCTCGTGCACGCCCGTGAACGCGAGCCCGCCCGTGAGAGTGTCACGGCGACCGTGCTGGCCGCCGGCGTCCGGCCGTACTGGCAGTTCGCTCAGTTCACCGAGCACGTCCTGGCCTGCGCGCAGGCGACGCGGTCCGATGCCGCGCTGGTCGCCTCGCACGTCGCCGCGCTGAGGCTGCCCGGCTGGCGCTGGCGGCCCGTCCAGGAGCTGCCCCAGGCCGTGATGACGACGTGGCTGGTGTGCCAGCGGCCCACGCGGGCTGTGGTGGACGAGGTGGCCGGCGTCGTGCGGTCCGTGCCGGCCTGACCAGACGTGATCGTGCCTGTGCTTCGGTGAGGCTTACCAGGCCGCACCTGGGTCAGGGCGGCCTGGGCGGCCCGCTCACCAACGGTCCCAGTGCAGGACCTCCTCCCGTGGGATACGGGGAGCGGGTTTGAAGTCGGTGCCGATGGTGAAGGCCAGCGGGATGAAGGCCGCCAGCATGATCTCGTTGTACGGCACGCCGAGCACCTGGGCCAGCTCGCGTTCGAGCGGTCCCTGCGCGGTGGTCCACACCGTGCCCAGACCGCGCGCCCGGGCGGCCAGCATGAAGCTCCATACGGCGGGCAGGATCGATCCCCACGCTCCCGCCTGCACGGCCACCGGCGCATGGTCGGTGCGTCCCTCGACGCCGGGGATGACGAAGGCGGGCACCTGGTGGATGTTGGCGGCCAGGTGGCGCAGGCCGTCGAAGACCCGTTCGGTGGAGCCGGAGTGGTAGTTCATGCGCCAAACGTCGCGTTCGGTCAGCGGCTGGCCGCCGGCTACGGCCAGGGCGCGCAGGAAGATGTCGGCCACGGCCCGGCGCTGCTGGGGCTCGGTGACGACGAGGAAGTGCCAGCGCTGCCGGTTGCGCCCGGTGGGCGCCTGCACGGCCAGGTCCACGCACTCCTCGATCAGCTCGCGGGGCACCGGGCGGGTGAAGTCCAGGCGCTTGCGGACGGCGCGGGTGGTGCTCAGCAACTCGTCGGGGGTGAGGTCCAGCGTCACGATGGGTCTCCTTCAGGCGGTGGGTAGGGGTGCGAGGCGGCGCGAGCGCAGGCCGTAAGCGGCGATGAGGGCACCCAACAGGGAGAAGGCGCCCGCCGTGAAGAACGCGATTCGGTATCCGCCCAGCGTGGAGCCACCCAGCGTCATCACCGCGGCCAGCACCGCCACGCCGATCCCGGCGCCGATCTGGACGGCGGAGGTGACCAGCCCCGAGGCCAGGCCCTGCCGCTCATCCGACAGGCCGGCGACGGCGGCGATGTTGAGGCTGGGGAAGGACAGCCCGTTGCCGATGCCGTGGACGACCAGCGCGGGCAGCAGCACTGTGAGGTAGTCGCCGGTGGCCCCGGCCCGCAGGAACAGCAGGATGCCCGCGCCTTGGACCAGCATTCCGGCGGCGG
>NZ_JBFAMX010000006.1:0-98917 GCF_040659615.1 Nonomuraea sp. NPDC049784 | reverse complement strand
ACAGCGGTCACCACCAGCCTGGTCCGCTGCCTGCGCCGGTGGCCCGCTATGGCCGCGTTGGCCAGGCTCACCGGCGGGGCCTCCTCCGCGAGGTCCTTCAGTGCCTCGCGCAACCTCGTCATCGGGCTACCTCCTGGATGTGCAGGTCTGCCAGCTCTGGCGCGAGCGCGCGCAGGCGGGCCAGCGCGTGATGGGTCTGGCTCTTGACGTTGCCGATCGAGCAGCCGAGCGCGTCGGCCGTCTGCGCCTCGGTGAGGTCTTCCCAGAAGCGCAGTACGATCACTGCCCGCTGCTTGCGGGTCAGCTTGGCCAGCGCCTGTCGCAGCACGATCCGGTCGAGCGTGGCCTCGTCATGGGAGGTGCCCTGCTCGGGCGGGTCGGCGCTCGGTAACTCGGGGCGGGGCCGGCGCCGCCAGGAGATGTACTGGTTGACCAGCGCCTTTCGCGTGTAAGCCTCGGGGTTGCCGTCCCTGGACAGCTTGGACCAATGCCCCACGACCTTGGTCAGCACGCTCTGGAGCAGGTCCTCGGCGAGATGGGCGTCTCCCATCAGCAGGTACGCGGTTCGCATCAGCGCTTGCTGGCGGGCGAGCACGAACTCGCGGAAGCCGTCGTGACGATCCAATGCGCTCTCCTTTCGCCCGTTGCCAACGCGTCCCATGGGGCAAAAGGTTGCACTCCTTTTACATGACGAATGGGACTCCGGTTGGAGCCCCATTCGTCTGATCGGTCCGGACAGGCGTTGCCTCAGGAGGGTGCGTAGACCCTGTGGACGAACTCGGCGAGCTTGTTGTCCGGCAGTTCCTTTGCCAGGTCGGCCTCGCTTACCATGCCCACGATCCGGTGGTTGTCGATCACGGGCAGTCGCTTGATCTGGTGCTGCTCCATCTTCATCAGCGCCTCTTCGACGCTGCTGCCGGCATCCACCCACACCAGCCCCTTGGCGAGCTCGCTCGCCGTGGTCTGGTCGAGGTCCTTGCCCTCGGCGCAGCACTTGATGACGATGTCCCGGTCGGTGATGATTCCTTTGAGCCGGTCGTCGTCCCCGCAGATCGGCAACGCGCCGACCGACAGGTCACGCATCATCTGCGAAGCCCTGCGCAGGCTGTCATTTTCACCGATGCATTCCACTCCGTGGTGCATCACGTCCTGAACGGTCTTGCCGACTCCGGATGTGCTCATTGCTACCTCCTCCGAGACGGTCGAAGGAATCTTCCAACGAAGGCCCCCTACCCCATCAGGATGAGATCGCACGAGCGGTTCAGGGAAGCTCGTGCCGGGCACGAGCGGGCGTGGCCAGGGCGGCGACCGCCGTGACGGCCATGAGCACGATGCAGGCCGCCACCGTGATCGTCGTCCCCCGGCCCCAGCCGAAGGCGCCGATGACGGCCGCCACCGCGGCCGCACCCAGTGAGGAGCCAACGTAGCGGGCGGTGTTGTTGGCCCCGGAGCCCATGCTCACGCGGTGGGCGGGCACGCTGTCGATCGCCAGTTGCGTGATCGAGGAGTTGATCAGTCCGGATCCGGCCCCGCTCACCGCCAGCCCGGCGACGACCAGCGGAAGGCGTAGCGAGTCACCTACGCCCAGCAGCCCAGCGAACCCGGCCGCGCTCAGCCCCAGGCCGAGCGCCAGCCGCGCGCCCGTGCCCAGCCGTACGTGCCTGGTCAGCAGCGACGCCACGAACGACAGCCCCGACCAGACGCAGAACAGCAGCGCCGCGTCCAGCGGCGTCAGCCCGTGCACGGCCTGCAGCACGCTCGGCAGGTAGCTGAGCATCCCGACCACCGCCGCTCCCACGACCAGCGCCCCGCCCGTCGCCACGAGGAACGCCGGCCGCCGGAACAACTCCAGGTCGAGCAGCGGCTCCGCCCGCCGGCGCTCCACCGCCACGAACGCCCCCACCAGCACCACCGCCACCACGAAGGCGCCCAGCACGACCGGCCGCGACCACCCGACCCGCCCTTCCGTGACCCCCGCGACCAGCGCGGCCACGCCGAGGCTGAGCAGCGCAACCCCGGGCACGTCGAACCTGCGCGGCATCGCCGACCGTGACTCCTCCAGCACCCGGGCGGACACCACGGCCAACGCCAGCGCACAGGCCGCCATCAGCCAGTAGACCGCCCGCCAGCTCACCACGGTCGCCAGCGCCCCGGACACAAGTGGTCCCAGCGCCGTGCCGAGCCCCATCATCGCCCCGTACCGCCCGCTGGCCCGCACCCGTTCCCGCCCTCCCGGGTAGGCATGACCGACGATGCCCAGGCTCGCGGCCAGCATCGCCGCGCTCGCCCCGCCCTGCACCAGCCTGGCCAGCACGAACACCGGCACAGACGTGCTCACCGCGGCCACCACGCTCGCACCTGCCAGCACTCCCGTGCCCGCCACCAGCACCCGCCTGCGCCCGTAGTCGTCGGCCAGACCGCCGGAGACCAGCAACACCGACGACAATCCCAGCGCGATCGCCCCGAGGATCCACACCGGCCCGGTCGGCCCCGCGCCCAGCGACGCGGCCGTCTGCGGCAGCGTCACCATCGGCAAGGTGTAGTTCGTCAGCACGAGCAGCGGCGCCGACGACGCCACGGTGAGCGTCGCCCGCCGCTCCACAGTCAGTTCGGTCATTGAACTCATATCGCGCACGGTAGCACGGTTCGGTGAATGAACTAACATGGATTCCATGGCGCTCGGCAAGAACTACGACGGCCAGGACTGCTCTCTGGCCAAGGCCTTGGAAGTGATCGGCGAGCGGTGGACGCTCCTCGTGGTCCGCGACGCCATGTACGGCGTGCGCCGCTACGGCGACTTCCTCGCCCACCTCGACATCCCGCGCGCGGTGCTGTCCCAGCGGCTCACCGCCCTCGTCGAGGCCGGCGTCCTCGCCAAGCGCCGCTACCAGGACACCCCGCCGCGCGACGAGTACGTCCTGACCCCCATGGGCCGCGAGCTCTGGATCCCCGTGCTGACCCTGGGCCAGTGGGGCGAGCGGCATCTCAGCGATCGGGGCCCGCGCCGCCTGTTCCACCACGTGACCTGCGAGACCAGGCTCGACCGCCAGTCATACTGCCCGGCCTGCGGCCGCAACGTCCCGCTGGACGAAATCGAGGTACGGCCGGGCCCCGGCCTGGAGGGCAACAGGCACGATCCGGTCAGCCGCGCCCTCGAGTCACCCCACCGGATGCTGGAGCCCATCCCCTGACCCTGACGTGGCGCGGCATGGCATGATCCAGCGATGGAAGATCCCACCCCCACGACCACGGCCAGTTACGACCGCATCGCTCCCGATTTCGCCGCACGCACGGAAACCTTGGACAGCACTTTCCTTGCCTTCAGGCAGCGCTTCGCCAACGCGCTGTCCCCAGGCAGCCTGGTGGCCGACCTGGGTTGCGGACCCGGGCGGGACACGGCCTGGCTTCTGGAGCAGGGGCTGCTCGTCGTCGGAGTCGATCGCTCGTACGAGATGGTCAGGCTGGCCACCGCCCGCGGGGTCCCCGCGATGCTGGGCGACCTGCGACGGCCGCCGCTCGCCCCCGGCTCCCTGTCGGGCCTGTGGTCGGTCGCGGCGCTCCTGCACGTGCCCGCCGCCCAGACCGAGCTCACGCTACGTGCCTGGTCGATGGCCCTGAGTCCGGGCGGCATGCTGGGGCTGAGCACCTCGGCGGGCGACGGCGAGGGCTGGGAGCGGGTGGCGTACGGCGGCGAGCTGTACCGGTGGTTCGTGCACCGCGAGCCGGAAGCACTGCTCGGCCTGCTCTCCGAGGCCGGGTTCGAGGTTCTCGAACACCGCGTGAGCGCGAGCCACCGCACCTGGCTCGGCGTGCTCGCGATCAAGCGTGAGGTTTGACGAGCGCCCTGGGCGGTATGGTCCCCATCAGGGGAAACAATGAAAAAGATCGCCGCTGTCGCAGGACTTGTGGTCATGGCCACGTCCAGCGTGACCGCCGCCTTCGCGGACGGTACAGGCCAGCAAGAAGTGAGTCAGCAGCAGTACGACACCCTCATCTCCCAGTGCCGCTACGCCGAAACCGGTAAGGCGAAATGCCGGGAAGCGGTCAAGGAGACATACCGCGTGGGCAGAGTCGACACCAAGCTCGACTGCCGCACGTACTCCGGCATTACCGTCTGCGGCACGCTCAAACTAGGCAAGGCGCAGCGCCAGTGCCTCCGCGACTCCACGGCCAGGGGACTCCCGTTCCGGCGCGCCGAGGTGGAGTGCTACGCGTTCGCCTAAGGAGCAAATTCCGTGATCATCGTGGGCGTCGACGGCTCGCGCACCGGGCTGGACGCCGCCGGCTGGGCCGCCACGGAAGCGACGCTGCGTCAAGCGCCGCTCACCGTGGCGCACGCCGTTCCGAAGTGGGTGTGCGAGGAGGCCCACGGCCGCTACGCCGAGGTGGGCCGGTGGATGCGTGAGGGCGCGAAGACCGTGCTCATCTCCGCGCGGGACAGGGCGCTCCGGGAGCGGCCCGAGATCACCGTGGAGACCGTCCTGCTCCCGGGTGACCCCAGATCTGCCCTGGTCAAGGCCTCGGAGGGAGCCGAGCTGCTGGTCGTCGGCAGCCGGGGGATCGGTGGCGTGCGGGGGCTGCTGGTGGGCTCCGTCGCGTACGGGGTGGCCGCGCACGCGACCACGGACGTGGTCCTGGTGCGCGAGCGCCCTTCGACGCCGCGGGGCGAGATCGTCGTCGGGGTCGACGGCTCACCCGGAGGCCGGCGGGCGATCGAGTTCGCGTTCGCCGAGTCCGAATTGCGCGGTGCGAGGCTCTGCGCCGTACATGCATGGGCCTGGCCGCATCCGAGCGGTTTCGAGCCCGCCGACCCCGACAGCGAGCGGGACGCACTGCGGGAACTGGACGATCTGCTGGCGGGGCATCGCGATCGGCATCCCGGGGTCGAGGTGGTGACGGAGGTTGTGCACGGCCATCCCGTCGAGGTTCTGAGGGAGGCGGCGAAGGGAACGGACCTGCTGGTGGTCGGCTCCCACGGGCACAGCCAACTCGCCGGGATGCTCATGGGCTCGATCAGCCAGGCCATGCTCCACCACGCGCCTTGCCCGCTCGTCGTGGTCCGCCAGGGCCAGGCCTGAAAGTTACACGGCGTTCTCGCAGGTCATGGATCTGTGCGTACTGAGTCGCCTTTCGTCGTACCGGAGCGCTTTTTACGATCAGCGCAGGCTACGACGGGAGAGCAGACGATGCGCAGGACCAGCACTTTGCTGGCGGCGATGCTGGCCTTGGCCGCTGCGGTGTTATTCGCGACGACCACCCAGGCCAGCGGCGCCGCCGCCACCAGGATCATGCCCCTGGGTGACTCGATCACCGGATCCCCCGGCTGCTGGCGGGCCCTGCTCTGGAACCGGCTCCAGAGCACCGGCTACACCAACATCGACTTCGTCGGCACCCTCCCGCTCCAGGGCTGCGGCGTCTCGTACGACGGCGACAACGAGGGTCACGGCGGCTACCTCGCCACCAACATCGCCAACCAGAACCAGCTGCCCGGCTGGCTCTCCGCGACCAAACCCGACATCGTTCTGATGCACCTCGGCACGAACGACGTGTGGAGCAACATCGCGCCGGCGACGATCCTCAGCGCGTTCACCACGCTCGTGACCCAGATGCGGGCCAGCAACCCCAACATGAAGATCATCGTCGCCAAGATCATCCCCATGAACCCGTCGAGCTGCGCCGACTGCGGCCAGCGCGCCGTGAACTTCAACAACGCCATCCCGGCCTGGGCCGCCGCGACCACCACCCAGCAGTCGCCGATCACGGTGGTCGACCAGTGGACGGGGTTCAGCACGAGCACGGACACGTACGACGGCGTGCACCCGAACGCCGCAGGGGACCAGAAGATGTCCGACAAGTGGTACCCGGCCCTGGTGAGCGCCCTGTCCGGGACCTCCACGCCGACGGTCACCCCAACCGTTACTCCTACCGTTCCCGCGGGCGGTTGCACGGCCACGTACAAGATCACCAACCAGTGGCAGGACGGCTTCCAGGGCGAGGTCACCGTCAAGAACGGCGGCGCGGCGGCGCTGAGCGGGTGGACGGTGCAGTGGACGTTCGGGAACGGGCAGCAGATCAGCCAGCTCTGGAACGGCACGCTGAGCGCGAGCGGCTCTTCGGTGACCGTGCGTAATGTGGGCTGGAACGGGTCGCTCGCGCCCGGGGCCTCGACGACGTTCGGCTTCATCGCCTCGTGGAGCGGCACGAACACCGCTCCCACACCCACCTGCTCCTGACACCCACTGCTTGATCTTCTTACCGCGGATCAGGCCCGCCTTGGCGAGCACCTTGAGATGCTCACCGCAGGTCGGCTGGCTGACGGCGAGCTTCTCGGCGATGAACAGGGAGCAGACTCCGTCACGTACGAGATCGCCGTCGCGCTGGGGCGGGAAGTGGCGCTCGGGGTCGCGGAGCCAGCCCAGGATCAGCAGCCGCTTGTCATTGGCCAGCGCCTTGACCAGATCAACGTCAAGCACGAAGGTAATTACCTGTGTCTAGGTCGACGGATCATGAGGCGGTGACGACGGGCGCCCCTTCACTGGCCTGCACCAGCACGAACCCCTGCCCGCTGAACGACAGCTGCATGGCCTCCCCGCTGCCGCGCCCGATCAGCGCCCCCACCTTCATCGTCCGGTTGACGCCGACCCGCAGCCCGGTGCTCCAGCACACCGCGGACTGGCCGTCGGCGTACGTGGGCATGCGGGCGGCGTCGAGCAGCACCGGCGTGCCGTGCGTGGTCACCGCCACCCACCCCGTCCCTGTGACCGTGGTGTTGAACAGCCCGCCCGCCGCGATCCCGGCGCCCTGCACGCGCTGGATGTCCCAGGTGAGCTGCGGCTGGAACGCCAGCAGGTTGCGGCCGTTGACGGTGATCCCCTCGTTCTCCAGGTAGAACAGGTGAATGTCGTCGGCATTGTCGGCGAGGTAGAGCAGCCCTTCGCCGCGTACGCGCATGAGCGACGCGCCCTCGCCCGTCACGGCCTTCTTGAACAGCTTGCCGAGGCCTCCGCCTTCGTAGTCGAAGTCCATCTGCCCTTGGAAGGCGACCATGGAGCCCTGCTTGGCCAGAACCTCGTGCGGTAGCTGAACTCTGAGCATCTTGCCGTTCTGGAGCGCGAATCCCGGGGGCAGCGGCTGGGACTCGAGATTGCCGAAAATAGAGCTACGCACGGTTGGGCCTTCCTGGGTCGGACAAGCGGTAGGGCCAGCGTACGTAAAGAATTCGGCTACAGCGCGTAAAAAGAATCCGCTACAACTTGGCCCGCGCCTCTTCGATCGAGCGCATCACGCCTGCCGCGCCATTGGCCTCGGCAATCTCACCGGCCTCATCGAGCACCGCCACCGCGTCATCACGCCGCCCTTCCGCAACGGCGATATAGGCCAGCCCCACCAGATTGGCCGCCACGCCGGCCTGGAACCCGAGCTCCCTCCGGAGCCGTACGGACTCCTCCAGCCGCTCCCGCGCCGCCTGCAACCGCCCGGCGACGTGCTCCGCGATGCCGAGGTGGCGTAGGACGTACGAGAGCGTCAGCTTGTCGCCGATCTGGGTCGCGAGCTCATGGGAGCGCTCGAAAACCGCCCGCGCGGACTCCTGATCGCGCCGGACGACCTGATGAAAGACCCCCACCCAGAACAGCGCCGTACCCTCACCCCGCACGTCGCCGACCAGCCGATAGAGCGCCACCGCCCGCTCGAACAGCGCCAGCTCCTCCGCGTCCTCGCCCTGCCCGTCGAGAAACCGTGCGTGCGCGACGCGACCGCGAGCCAGCGCCAGATCGGCCTCCAGGCCGTCCAACTCCCGGTTGGCCACCTCCAGCCCGCTGGCGTCACCACCGAAAACGGCCCGCTCGTACATCGCCTCGGCCCGCTCAAGCCGCGCATCCACGCCCAGCACTCCACTCACCCTCTCTGACGGAGGTCATTCCTCAGCCCGGACCGCCAGCCGCCAGATCTCTCACAACCTGAATTAGCTCGGCCGGATCGAACGGCTTGGTCAGATAGGCGTCCACCCCGATCCCCAGCCCCCGCCTCTTGTCATCGTCCTGCGCCCGCGCCGTGATCAACACGACCTTGATGTGACTGGTGGCCTCCCCGGTGCGCAACTTCTCCGCCGTCGCCCATCCATCCAGGCACGGCATCATCACATCCAGCGTGATGACATCCGGCATGACGTCGAGCACGCGATCAAGGCAGTCCTGCCCATCGGTGGCGGTCGCGACCTCGAACCCCTCCAGGTTCAGATTGACCGCGATGAGCTGACGGATGACCTCATCGTCGTCGACGACCAGTACTTTCCCAAGAACCTCGCCCACGGCCGCAAAGTTACCTGTAGCGGGGTGGTGACGGGTGGTTTTCGCTGGATGCGTACGAGGAGCTTTATCCGGTGCCGAGTGGTGTCGGGATGCTGATAGCCTTTCACTCGTTGAGCCCCCTTAGCTCAGGGGATAGAGCACCGGCCTCCGGAGCCGGGTGCGTAGGTTCGAATCCTACAGGGGGCACTCTTCACCAGCCAGGTCGGACACAGTCTGACCTGGCTTTTTGTGCGGTCGCGGCGGTGCGTGGCTTTGCCATCTCGCGACACGATGCGGCACCGGATGACAGGTTCTCCGGGCAGGGCGCGGGCAAAGATCATCTAGCTCTATCGCCACGCCGGGGCGAGAACAAAGGCGTACGGCCGAACTGGGACATCCTGCAAAGGGAATCTCGCCTCCCAAGGAGGTGGCCTACGGCCCCGCGCCGGAATCCGGCGTGAGCGCCGTGATGACGGGCCACGAGATCGCAGAGGGCGACACCGGGACGCCCAACCTGGAGCTGCTGCCGTCGAAGGCGCTCATCCTGGCATGCGTGCCGCGCGGCATGCGACGCACCCCCGACCAGCAGACGTTCCTGCGCGCTCTGCGAGAGGACCCCGATGTGCTGGCCCTTCGCTACGACGGGTACGGCAACCTGCTCCGCGTCGCCCACGTGATCGCCTGGGCGGCCGACTGGAACACGATGTGCTCCCGGCCGACGATCGCAGGCATCTGCGAGCGCACCGGCCTGTCCAAGGCGACGGTGAAGCGCTGGGTCCGCTGGCTCAGAGAGCGCGGCTGGCTCGGTGTGGTCGAGGAGGGCACCACGGTCCGCTTCCGCAAGGGCACGAGCGCGGGCCTGGAAGACGACGGCCTCGGCAATCGTGCGGCCGTCTGGGTGCTGTGCATCCGTCGCGAAATAGCGCCTGTTTCGACCGATTACACCAGTTCTGACCAGGATAAACGCATAAGTGAACCCCCCTCTGTCTCTCTCCCTGAGAGAGACAGAGAAGATCCCACGCGCACGCGCGAGGCACCTTGCCGTGCCCGCCGTAACCCACGTATCTCGCCGACATGGGGATTGCACGAATCGCCGAGGACCAAACGTGATCGACTCGCAGCCTGCGAACGCCTCCGGCAGGAGTCGAACGTGCTGCGGCACATGACGCCGTGGTACCTGCGCTGGGTGCTGCGGGCTTTCCTCGTCGCTGGCTGGACGGTGGCCGACGTGCTGCACGCGCTGGACGTCCGCCCCGACGACAGCGCCTGGACGTACACGTGGCAGAGCGTGGCCGAGCTGCGGCACATCCCCGGCTGGGTGCGGCACCGCCTCGCGGCCTGGCTCGACGAGGACGGTCAGGTGGTGGCGTCGCGGTCACAGCGTGCGGCCGTTGCCGTCCGGGAGACCGAAGCGCGGGAGCATCAGCGCGCCGAAGCGCGAGAGCAGTGCCTGGTGCAGCGTGTGGATGCGGATGGCGAGGACGGGCCGGCCGCACGGGCGCGGGCCCTGCTGGTGGCGACGAGCCCGGGTTTCGCCGCCGCCTTGCGTCGAACCCGCACATATGGCGTGCGAGAGGCCCACGCCTCGATAAGGAGATCCGCCGCCGCGCCGACGTGGTCGGCATCTTCCCCGACCGAGGAGCCATCATCCGCCTCATCGGCGCCGTCCAGGCCGAGCAGACCGACGAATGGGTCGAAGCCCGCCGCTATATCGGCCCGGACATCCTGACCAAGGCCCGCATCCAAGTGATTCCCCGGCGGCGCACCGGCCCCGGACCCATGCCCGCAGACATTCACCGCTTAACCTGCGGAAGATCGATTCATACACCACGTGCGCGGACGTGACCTCGGCCTGCAGGCCGACTCATCTCATATTCTTCCGCTCCCGTGTTCCGCTGCGGCGGCGGATGATCATATGGGCTACGCTTTCGCTCCCGACGATTGGAGCGTCGCATGTCGATGGATCGCGCGGAGATGCTGGAGACGGAGGGCGGATCCCCTCCTCGCGCTGGCTGGTGGCGGCTGATGGCCGCTGGCGTGGTATTGCTCGTGGCGGGTGCGGCCGGAGGCTATGTGGTGGGCTCGTCGCGGTCGGCGGCCGACCGCGGCTCGCCGCCGGCGGCCACGATATCGGCGTCCACGTCCAGTGACCCCCGTAGGAGCCTGCCCGCCGTGCGCGGCGCCACCACCGTGTCGCTGCCCCGCGAGGTCGCCGGGCTCACCCTGCGCGATCAGGACATCACCGACGACTTCGGCCAGCTCTTCCTTCGCGGCCTGCGCGGCCGCGATTTCCGGATCACGAAGTCGGCCGACGGGTTATACGTTCCGCTCCGCCGCTCCTCCAATGGCGATCCTCTGAATTCGATCGTGACCTTGTTCGTGGCCGAGTCCCCGCGCCTGGAGTCGGACACCATCTTCACGGACTGGCTGATGCCATCGTTCGGGCGGACGGCTCGGGAGGCTCACACATTGGTTCCCTGGCCGTACGAGGGACAGTCCATGTGCTGGCTCACCGATGCCTACTATTGCGTGTGGGCCGATCGCACGTCCTTCGGAGCGGTGCTCTTCAATGCGCAACCTTCGACCACAGCGCGGGCTCGCGAGTACTTCGCGACCATCCGGGCGGCCGTTGAGCGACCGGTGCACCCTCAGTAAACGAGCCCGGGTGAGAGGCGGAGGGTGCACGTCAGGCGGACAAGAGGCGAGTCCTGGCCCTCTCGCGAACTTTGGAGCCCGCACCTCTTGTATGTGGCGCGGTCGTAGCCAAGGACGCTTGGGACGTGCCGCTCAAGATGAAAAAGCTTAGTAAATAGCGGCGGTCGTCAGGCGTGCGGTGCGGTGCGTCGCAGAAACGGGCGCTAGACCTGTCGTTGTCCACGCGGACGCGCGATCAGCTCCGGTCTGGAGACAGCGTATCGGACGCCTCTTAGACGCGCTAGGAGCGATTACAGCGCTTCTGACGTGCAGGTCCGTCAAGGTCAAATGCACTGTCCCCCTTAGGTATACATACGTTCGTTGACCCTGGTATGATCGAAGTCCGCACCACAACATGATCAAAAACAGCTCTCACCAGGCAAAACACCGAAGGAGAACGGCGAGTGACCACCCCCGCCACCACGGTCGCCTACGAGATCAACCGCATCCCCCGCGACGTCATCCCCGTCCCCGCCGACATCGCCTCCGCAGCCCTGTCCGCGAAGGGCGGCACCACCACCCACGCCATGGACGCCATCGCCTACAGCGTGGCCGCGCACCGCTTCGGCGACTGGCACCCCAGCCACTGGAACGCGCTGCTCAACGAGATCATGTACGGCTACCGCATGAACGCCAGCATCTACATCGACGCCCACTTCAGCGGCCGGTACAACATCTGGGACGGCCTCACCTTCGACGACCTGAACACCCGCGACGCCAGGCAGTTGCTCGGCCACCTCGTCGAGCAGGCCACCAAGGAAATCACCGAAAGCACCAGCGGTACCGCCACCACACGAACCACCACGAAGGAGAACAAGATGATCGCCATGAAGAACGACACCCGCAACGACCAGCGCCCGCCGATCGACTACTACTTCACCCCCGACGAAGTCGCCGCGCACGCCACGGCGGCCGGCGCCAGCGAGCAGGGCGTGATCGACGCCGTCGCCTGGATGTGCGCCACGGACCTGCTGGTTGGCCACCACCAGCTGATCCCCTTCCACCGGGTGTGCGACGACATCGCCACCTTCCTGAAGATGAGCCACAGGAACTACACGCAGAACCCCGACAACATGACCTGGGACTGGGAGCTGATCACGCACAACGCGACCCGGATGGCCGACGACCACCTGCTACAGGGCGTCCTGGTCGAGCGTGCACGACTGCACGGCGAGGCCTACGCGCGGGTGCAGGTCGGTGCGATCATCACCGAGCGCGCGGCGCGCCGCATCTGGCCCGAGGGCACCGACCCGTCCGGCCGGTACAACCCGGACTCGCTGGCCCGCTACGAGGCGCTCCGCGACGAGCGGGACGCGATCGTGTCGGAGGCGCTCACGTGGGCCGCGATGTGCGCCACCCACAACCCCGACGTCTGGGACGTGGACGCGCTCGATCGGCTCACCAACGCCGAGACCAAGCTCCTGATCGACCACCTCGGCGAGGTGTTCACTACGATCCCGGACGGACACTCCGAGAGCTGAACGCACGGCACAAAGCGGCAGCGGTACCGCAGTCACACGTCCCGCTGCCGTACCAAAGGCGAGGAACCCCGCCTGGAATGGCTACTCCCTGGGCGGCGGCTGCGGCCAGATCGTCATCGACGTCCGCGCCCTCGTCTTCCCACCGGTCTGAAAACGCCGATGGCCGGACCTGTCACCGGGTCCGGCCACCTTACTAACCCCCGCGCCACCACGCGCGAAAGAGAAACCAGCCACCCACCAGAAGAAGCCCGGTCGTTGGTTGTTCCCAACCTAACGCACCACACCCCAGCACACGAATAGAGCAATCGGGAGATCTGCATGTTTGATGACGACTTCGGCGCCGAGATGGAGGCGATCGAGTCCGCTCGACGTGACGCCGACCTGGAGCAGGCAGCCATGGACGCCGCAGGCGACGCCCTGTACGCCGCCTGCGACCGGATGGGCATCTGCCTGCACGGCGTCGTGCTGGTCGTGAAGGAGATCCCAGTCGCCACCCCGCGCCGCTACAGGTGCAAGTTCTGCCGCAAGGTCGCCACGCAGGCAGAGTTCAACACCAGCCGGACCGCCGCGTACGCGCGGCTGGAGGAGGCCGGAGTCCTGTGAACCTGTACGCCACGAGCGAGCTGTGCCCCAAGTGCGGCGCCGCCGCGAACCAGGACTGCGAGCCCGACTGCGTGCTCATGCAGGACCCGAGCGAATGGTTCGACGACCTGGCCATCTCCGACGCCGACCCGGGCCTGTGACCGGGCCGGCCGAGGGGATCACGTGGGACCGGTTGCGGGCGGATGAGGAAGGGCCGTGCAAGGCGGTCGGATGCAACGTCGCGCTTGTAGTCGCCGCGGTGGTCCTCGACGGGCACCGGTACGCCCTGTGCCAGGAGGACGCCGAGCTGATCCCCGGCTACACCCCCAACCCGATCACTACACAAGTCACCCCGGACAGATGGGAGATCAAGAGTGCGTGACCAGCTCGTCGCCACCGGCGCCCCGAAGCTCGATGACTACCTGTTAGTGGCGCGCGACGTACGCCACCCTCAGCGCACCCTCGAAGACGCCGAACGCGCCCTCGAAGCGGCGCAAGAACGCGACCTGGAGCACCACGGCTTCCGAGGCACCGCCGAGGCCCGCCAACGCGCCGAGAAGTCGTACGACAAGGCCAAGCAGGCGCTCACCCTCGCGCGCCGCGCCCAGGACCAGGCCGCCCGCACCGCGCAGGAGTCCGCGAGGCCGCGCCTGTTCGACCTGGCCGCGGCCGAGGTCGAAGCGGTGTGGAACGACTTCTACGGCCCCCGCGACCCCCGGCTCTACCGCGACGACGATGTCATGCCGGACGACGACACCCTGTGGTGCGACCTGGAGACCGGCGCCGAGGTGCACATCCGGTACGAGACGACCGGCCAGACCATCGTGTGGCAGTTCGTCGAGCTCGGCGAGCCCCACCCGGAGAACGAGGCCCTGCGGATCGCGCACTACATCGAGCGCAGCGCGATGCGTGGCCCCGGCTGCCTGGTTGAGCTGGCGGTTCACCCGGAGGACCCGGTGGGGCGGCACGCCCGATCCAAGCACATGATCATCATCCACCCCACGAAGGAACAGGTATGAACCCGCACACGTTAATGGCCCGCGCCAACCTCGGGCACTGGCTCGTCACAAGGGACGGTCAGGCGCTCGTCCTGGAGCGCGACGGCTGGACCATCCGCGTCCTGTTCAACGGGACGGCGCCGGCCAAGGCCGTCGTTCGCGCACCTGGCTCGCCCGGGTGGCGTCACCTGAACCGACGCGACATCACCACCCACGTGCGCGGACACCGCGATCAGATGGCGGTGTTCCGCGTCGGCGACCGGGTGAAGGTCGGCGTCCGGTACGGGACCGTCACCGATATCTACGTCGAAACCCCGACCGCGCTCACAAGCCGAGCCTGCCCCGTCCGGCTGATGGTCGCCTATACGGACGAGGACTTCGGCAGCCCGTATGTCACGTCCGCGCTACGCCTGAGAGAGACCGCAGCATAAGCGAGAGGCCGTGTCTGTCGTGTGACGGTCTCGGCCACGTCGGCCCACCGATCCTCTACGCCTAGCCCCAGTACCGCTGTCTCCAAAAAGCGACAGCGGTACCGCTATCGCACTGCCCGCCACCACAGAGAAAGCGAATCCACGAATGACTAGCATCGATGACCGCATGACCGCCGAGGAGCTTGCTGCCTGGCAGGCCCACAAGGACGCTGGACGTGCCACCGCGAAGAGCGTCGAGATTCAGGTCGCCGCAGCAATGGCCGCCAACCCCGAGACGATCGACGGGTTCCGCCTGTTCTGCGCCCGCATGGACGTCTACTCCATCCGCAACGCCATGCGGATCTTCGGGCAGAACCCCAAGGCCACCCACGTACAGCCGCGCTTCTTCTGGGGCGGTTACGGCCGGGCCATCGCGGACGACGCGGCCGCGATCTGGATCATGGCGCCGAAGGTCGAGCGGAAGCGCACCAAGGAGGTGGAGAACCCGAAGACCGGCGAGGCCGAGACCGTCGAGGAGTCGTACAAGTTCTGGCCAGTCGAGGACGTGTTCCCCGCCTCCGCCACCGTGCCGAAGAACGGGCCGTGCCCCTTCTGTGACACCCAGGAGGGTCAGCGCTGTCCGGACACGTGTCCGGTGATGATGCCGCAGGCTGGCCGTGTCCCGTCTCGGGAGGACGTGGCTGATGCGCTTGACCGGGTGCTCAGGCAGATCGGCGGGTTCGACCCCAGTGTTCTCGATGAGCTCGGTGATGACCCGCTGGGCGAGTACAGCGACGGAGTGACCTGGGGCGCGGTCACGCTGATGAAGGGCGCGGCCAAGGGGCGGAAGCCGAAGACGCGCCGCTACCGGTTCGTGCACAGAGCGGACATGGGCCGTCCGGGCATCCGCTACGCCGTCGCCGGTCTCGGCGTGATCTGGATCGGCCCCTACGAGCTGGCCAGCGAGGGCGAGCCTGCCCTTCAGGTCCAGTACGGCGACAACGTGTCCCGCGAATGGGAGATGGCCCACGCCTACCGCTGGGACAGCTCCCGCACCGTGGCAGGACCGCATGCCCCGGTCCTAAATGGTGTGGAGTTCGCGTCCACCAGCATCGTCTACCCCACCACGAGCTGGGAGTACTTTAGCCCGTGGCGTGCGGGCAGGGCCCGCGTCCCGGAGACGACCGCCCAGCAGATGGGCCAGATCGTCCGGCAGCTCCTGGAGCACTACCACGCTCTGCCGGAGGCCTCAGAGCTGGACAAGGAAGGAGCGCGCCGCCGCGCCAAGCGGCGGGCGAGTGAGGCCCAGCACGAGGCCGAGCGCCTGGCCGAGCAAGAGGCGCGCCTTGCCAGCGAGCGGGCCGAGCTTGAGAAGCGCGCCGCTGAAAACCGGGCGCTCGCAGAGCAATAGCGGCGCGAGCCCGTCTCTACCGGGCTCGCGCCGCCCCCTGATCGTACGAACCCCGCCCGCCTGGGCGGGGCTACACCTACACCAGAAAGAGCCCCGGCAAAGTGATCCTGTGTTGGCACAACACCGACAGCCGGACGATCCTCGTGCGGTGGATCAAGAATCCGGCTGTGCTTCGGCGGGTTGTTCCATCCAGTGTTGAGCCAACACGCCATTAAACCCTGGTGGCCGAGGCTGCCAAGGTGTTGTTGCCGCTGGCCAGGACGTCACGGCAGCGACTTCCGCATCACTATGCAGATCGTCTCGTAACGTGTGACCACGCCGTCAGGTCCTTCTGCGTCCCAGGCCTCCGGTTTTCGGTCATATCCGACGTATCCGAGTCGCTCGTACAGTGCGCGAGCGCGAGGGTTGCCCTCCTCGACGCTCAACTCTGCTCGCTGCAGCCCTCTGGCAAAAATGCGCTGTTCGGCCGCATTAATCAGGAGGGTCCCGATACCGCAGGACTGCAACGCAGGATGTACGGCCAGTTGAAACAGAATTCCCGCTCCCGGACTCACCTGATAGTCAACCCCGCCGATCGCTACAGGCATGTCGGACGGGGGGCACACAGCCAGGTAATCCACTGCACCGCGCCGAGCGCGCTCCACCTCCCGTGCGACGGACGTCAAGTGCAGATCTGAACCAGACCACGAACACCACTTCAAGTCCACTTCCGTCAGATCGCGCACCGACAGGCTCACGACGACCTCAGCCACTCACAGCACCTCCTGCCGATCAGCGTGTCCTCCGTCTTGGGCCCTGGCAACAGGATTTCTCAAGAGGCGTGAGCGGTAGCGCGCCCCGAGTCGTGACCGGGAGCGCCCGGCAAGGTGGCCTTGCTCGACTACGTCGCCACTCACCAAGCCGAGCCCTGCGCCCGTTCGGGGGACGGATGTCGCCACAGCCGGGTACGGCTGCGCGCCCGAAACCGGTATTTCCCGTGCGTCGCGCCCGCGCTGGCGCATGACAAGACCCTCAACTCCTTCAACAAGACGTGGCTGGCCAGCCTGAACGGGCCCGCCCAGCTCTCGCTGGCTTTCTAACCCCTCGCTAATCGCGAAAGGCAAGCCCCTGATGAACGACCACTCTGCAGTACCCCCTGCCCAAAATCACGCGGGGAGGGCGCTCGACCCCGGGCTTCGAGCCATGGGGGCCGTGTCCGTGCTCTGGACCTCACCCGGCGGCTACGAGGCGGTTCTGATGGCCTCCGGCTTCATCTTCTACCGCCAGGTCGAGGAGATGATCCGGATCCCGTTCCCCACGGAGGGCGAGCTGGCCAAGGCCGTCGCGCAGGTTCGCGCCGACAGGGCCGCCGCCGAGGACTCTGCCCGCGGGGAGTCCGGATGCTGAACCGGCTGTTCCCTGATGAGATCGACGTCACGGAGATGTTCGCGGGCGGGGGCGGATCCGGGACCGGAATCGCCGCCGTCCCCGGCACCCGGCTGAAGTTCGCCTCCAACCACGCCAAGACGGCGAAGTGGACGTACGTCAAGAACCATCCCGACGTGGACTTCTGGCTCGGCGACGTCCAGGCGGCCGACGCGATCGAGCGCTTCCCGTACGCGAGCTTTTTCTGGGCGAGTCCTGCTTGCCCGGCCTTCAGCACGGCATCGGGCGAGACGCGGTACTTCGACAAGGAAAACCAAATGGCCCTCTGGGCCGACGACCTGGACAACCTGACCGAGCACCAGAAGACCCGCATCAGAAGCCGCGCCCTGATGGAGGAGGTAGTCACCTACCTGCGCCACTGCCAGGAGAAACACGGCAAGCCGGTGCTGGGCTTCGGTGTCGAGAACGTCGTGCAGGCCCGGCTGTGGGCGCACTGGGACCGGTGGATCCGCGAGCTGCGGAAGCTCGGCTACATCATCCAAATCCACGCCGTCAACGCCGCGCACGTGCAGGGACGCACCACACTGCCCACCCCACAGTCCCGCGACCGGATGCTCATCTCCGGCATCCACGAGTCCGTGGGCCGCACGCCGAACTACCGCAAGTGGTTCGACCCATACGCGTTCTGCCCCCGCCACGGCGGCTGGGTGCAGGCCGTCAGGGCGTGGAAGAAGCGCGGCGTGGACATGGGCGTCTACGGCAAGAACGGCCAGTACGTGTGGGTGTGCCCCGAAGTTGCGTGCCAGGGGCAGATCATCGAACCGCCCGTCCTCCCCGCCGCGTACACGATCGACTGGACCGACCTCGGGACGCCGATCGGCAGCAGGAAGAAGACGAAGAAGAAGCCCGAGGGCCTGGCGCCGAAGACGATCGCGCGCATCCGCGCCGGAGTCGAGGAGCACTGGATCAAGCCCTTCATCACACCTGCGGGCGGCACCTGGAACGACGGGCCCAGGGGAGTGGACGAGCCGATCCCCGCGCTCACCACGCGCGAGGCAAACGCGCTCGTCGTACCGTGCGAAGGCCGCGACGGCAAGGTAGCGCGGCCGGTCAGCCTGCCGAAGCGGACCAGCACGACCCGGCTGGAAGACGGCATCGCGTTCGACCCCGACACCCCGCCCGGCGCGTTCCCGGCGTTCCTGTCGCTGATGCGGTCGGGCCGCCCTCGGAACACCGACCCGACCACGGACCCGCTGGCGACGCTCGTCTCGGACGGCTCTAACCACGCGCTGGCCACTGACCCGGACTTCCGGGACGGGATGCTGCCGCTGATGTTCCCGTTCCGCGGCGGTGGCGACGAGTTCAAGTCGAGGCCTGCGTTCGAGGACCCCGCGCACGCGGTCACGGCCGGCGGCTTCCATCACGGGCTCGGCATCCCGCCAGATTGGAAGCCGCCGCTATCGCTCCTGATGCGCAACAACGGCAGCAAGGGCGACGGGCGCGAGCACGTCACGCCGACCAGCGAGCACATGCGCACGGTGACCACGACCGGGCACCAGTCGCTGGTCGCCGCCCCGGCCGGCCTGCCCATGCCCGAGACGCTGCTCATGGCGTACTACGGCAACGGGCGCACGCAGGGTGTGAACGAGCCGGTGGGGACGCTGCCGACCCGGGACCGGTGGGCGCTGCTCACCTTGGACGGCCAGATCGACGTGTCGTCCATCCTGTTCCGGATGCTCCGGATCCCCGAGCTGCGGAGGGCGCAGTCGTTCCCCGACCACTACGAGTTCGTCGCCGACACCGCGCGCGACAAGGTCAAGCTCATCGGCAATGCCGTACCCCCGCCCATGGCGGAGATCCTGACCTGCGCTGTGATCGAGGCGATTCTCGACGTCGAGCTGGACCGGTTCGCCTTCAGCCTCGCCGCCTGACATAAAGCGTAAGCGGTACCGCATACGATCATGCCCGCCCCGATCGTGGGGCGGGCCCATCCCCTCAGGAGAGACCACATGTCCAAGAGAGAGCCCGATTGGGACAGCCCGCACATCCGCCCCATCTTCCAGAGCAACCGTGACCGCGGCGGCTGGTACGACTCCACGCCCGGCTACGCGCCCTCCTGCCGGGGCAAGCGAATCCCGGTCGGCGCGGTCGTCCGCGTTCTCGACCCTCAGTACATCCGTAGCAAAGGCTGGGTCGGCCGGATCGTTGAGCACATGATCGGAAGCGACGGTAAGTACTTCGGCCTGTCGATCGCTGAATGCCTCGACACGGGCGGCTTCCTCAACCTGGTCGTCGGCCGCGCGGACCAGGTGGAGATCGCCCACTGCCACGTCATCAACGACGAGGCGGGCGACGAGACCGGCCGCTTGTCGGACGAGTAGATGTTCGCCCCCGTCTACATGACGCCACCCTCGACCGAGCCGATCCGCGCGCACATCCGCGCGGGCCGGCTCGGCGCGATCTGCACCCCGCGCCAAGGCAACAAGCTGCAAGAGGGCTGGGAGTTCTGCATCGACAACGGCGCGTTCAGCGGCAAGTACGTCGGTGACGAGGAGTTCCTGGCGCTGCTGAAGAAGCTGCGCCACCTCGCGCCATGGTGCCGGTTCGTGGTCGCGCCGGACGTGCCGTTCAACCACCCCGGCACCTGGCAGCGGTCACGCGACATGCTGCCCCGCATCAGGGACACAGGGTTCCCCGCGGCGCTGGCCGCGCAGGACCTGATGGACCTCGACATGTGGGACCACGACGACGACTACGACTCCTTGTTTATCGCCGGGAGCGACGCGTTCAAGCTCAGCAAGGCCGCGGCCGCGCTGGCCGCCTACGCGGGCGACCTTGGTAAATGGCGGCACATGGGCCGCGTCAACTCGCGAAAGCGCTACCGGTACGCCGCGGCGATCGGCTGCGACTCCGTGGACGGCACCTACCTGACCAACGCACCCGACAAGCTGCTGTCCGACGTGCTCGGCTGGCGTGCCGACGTCGAGCAGCAGGAGCCGGTGGACCTGCCGCAGGTCGCGGACATCTGCGACCAGTCGTACCTCGTGACCCGGTTCGGGCCGGCCCGGCGCCCGCCCGCATCCACCGCCTCACCCGAACCCGACCCGTCCGTTCTGCAGGAAGCCCTGTTCTAGGAGATGACCATGACCCAACTCGACAGTACGATTTGCCCCCCATGCGGGCGCTCGATCACCGTCTGCCGCCATTCGTTCCTCGGCCACCTCGCCGCGAGAGCTGAACAGGAGACGTGGCTCTGGTCGCTCGCCGAGCCGCTCGGCGGGGAGCTGGCCGTCTCGTTCGCCGAGACCGCCGCTATCGCCTGGCACAAGCTGATCAGCGCGCTCGTCGAGACCCAACACCTGACGTGGAAGGCGGCGCACGTGAAGGCCGCCGAGATGATCAAAGAGGTACAGCCGTGACCCACACGGTAGACCTGAAGAAGATGCGCGTGCACAAGCGCGCCCGGTTCCGGGCATTCTGCGAGCTGCTGGAGGAGGGGGAGACCGTCGCAGCAATCGCGGCACGGCTGTGGACGACCGAGCGGACGGTGCAGCGGTACCTGCGGGAGCTGGAAGGGCGACCCCGCAACGGGAACCGCTACGACGAGTACATGCCCCAGGTCATGGCGCATCTTCAGCGCTACCCGCGGTCGGAGTTTACCTCGACCGAGCTGGCGCGGGTGCTGGACATCAGGTACGGAAACAACAACAGGTACGGCGGCAAGTACGACGGCTCTGCGCTGGTCCCGACGTTGCGCAGGATGGAACGTGAGGGCCTCATCCTCGCGGTGCACGGCCTGCGCAATGACCGCGACTACAGCATTCCGTTGCCCGTCACGCGCTGGCGGCTCGCCCAGGCAGGCGACACGTGAGCGGGGTGTGCTCGTGCTGCCGGAAGCGCGCCGTCCAGGTGAAGAAGCGCAACCTGTGCCGCGCCTGCGACCTGCGATGGCAGCGCGCGGGTCGGCCCGAGACCGGACCGCCACCGCCCAGCAAGGGCGGCCGCCCTCGAGACGGCAGCACCGACCAGCGCGCGGCCGAGACCAGGCAGGCCCTGGCCAACGGTGCGACGCTGGCCGAGCTGGCCGCACAGTACGGGGTGACGCACCAGACCGTCATGTACTACCGGGACCGGACCGAAGGTTCCCGCCACGAATCCGCCGACAACGCCTAACCCATAGCGCCAGCGGGACCGCTGACGCAATACGCTGCCCACAGCGACTGTCGATCTAGGGAGAACCCCATGGAAATCAAGACCAAAAGCAACATCGTCGACCACCTGGCCGAGCAGCTCAACGCGCCCAGCCGCGCGCACGCCGAGCGGTACGTGACCGGCGTGTTCGACTACATCCGCGAGCAGCTCGTGGCCGGTAACACCGTCCAGGTGCCCAACTGGGGCAAGTTCGAGCCCGCGCAGCAGGCCGGCCGTGACGCGCGCAACCCCCGGACGGGTGAGAGTGTCCCCGTCGAGGCCAAGTGGGTCGTGAAGTTCCGGCCTGGCACGGACTTCAAGAGGCAGATGGCCGCGCGGCCGCTGTAGACCCGGGTCACCGGCTTGCCGCTCGACACCGACACCGGTAACACCGAGTGCGGCGTCACTCCGGACGAGCCCGCTGCATGACCGGGTTGGCCAGAGGGTGGATGCCCAACTTATAACGCGCTATAAGTTGGGCAGAGGTTCTTTTCTGATCTTGCGACTGAGCCGTGGGTCGCTGACCGGTAGAAATGAGGCCGCACCCCGTTCGCGTACTAGGTTTTGGCCGTCGAACGCGCAAAAGTAGCGGAGAACGGCATGGGTAACCACTATCCGAGTACTGGTATCTGACCTAGTGTTCTCGGCACAGCCGATCATCAGGAGGGGTCATGGCCGAACCGTACTCCACACCGTACAAGTCACCGACGATTACCAAATGGGTGGCAGCCGGTACAGCTAATCCAAGGTTCCAGCTGAGCAGCCCCGCCAGCGTTGCCGACGTATTACGTTCCTCGGGGCGCTCAATGGACCCGGAAGTCTACCGGCAAAGCTACATCAACTTCGATAAAGCTATCGACTTCCTGGTGAAAACCGCGGGCAAGCACAAGGTCCTGTCCGAGATCTTGCTGATTGCGGCGGGTCAGATGCACGGCGAGCGCGACCCGCTGGATCCCGACGAGCCTGCGAAGTGGGGGCACGACGAGGAAAAATTCGTCACGGTGCTCATCCCGGGCAATACCATCGAGGCTGCTGTCAGGCTCCCAACCAAAGCCGTCGGCTACACGGACT
The DNA here is from genome assembly GCF_040659615.1 of Nonomuraea sp. NPDC049784. Taxonomy (NCBI): domain Bacteria; kingdom Bacillati; phylum Actinomycetota; class Actinomycetes; order Streptosporangiales; family Streptosporangiaceae; genus Nonomuraea; species Nonomuraea sp. NPDC049784. The sequence continues at coordinate 76,426 of NZ_JBFAMX010000006.1, read as the reverse complement.
ACCTCCCGGCAGCCGTCTACGTCTCCGACTATTCCACTACGAAAATCGATCCGGAAGTCCACTTCGCCAGCACCCTCATGCACGAGTACACGCACGTGGTCATCGAACGGATCTACAGGAACGTGAGCGTTCCGTGGAAGAACGGGGACGAGAGCGCCGCAGCCGCCGGGAAGGATCGTTACAACGCACTGGTCAGTGCCTTCCTAAGCATCAAAGAAATCCCGGATGGTCGCTGGGGGATACACAACGAGGATCTGCGCAAGCTATTGGTGACCCTTTCGAACGATTGGGCCGGCTTCACGCATAGTCGTCGCTACCCCGAGTCGGTGCCCTACCTGGTCGAAGCGCTGTTCCTCGCGACCCGCTTCGGCGAGCAGCCGGAGTCCATCGTTAAGACCGCGTTCGGCGAAGCCATAATGGATGTATTCACCAAATACGTTGTGCCCGACATTAACACGGCGGCGCAGAAGGTCCGTAAGGCCGGCGCGGTCACCTAACGCGGTACTGTCGGGTGGCCGGAGGAGTCTCGCCTCCGGCCACCCACGGAATCGTACGTGACAAAGGCACCAGTGACGGACGGGCGCGAGCTGGCTGCTCGCGCCCTTCGTCGTTCTTCGCTGGCCCGGGCGCCGGGCCAGCACCCCTCACAGAAAGATGCGCGTCCACCCCGCTCGACCTCGCCCATGCCCTCGCCGTCCGCGACGCCGACACCCGACCCCTCGTCGCCAAGGTCCTGGACGGCTACGAGCACGCCCAAGGCGACCTCCTGGCCGCCCGCGTCGCCCTGGCCGATCTCACCCGCTGACCGATCATCACGGGCCCGTACGAGCGGCGTACGGCTCCACTCGTATGGCCGAATATTCGCGGTAGTCCTCAGCATCGAGGCCTGATCAGCGCTCGATATGTTCATCTTGAAGGGCTTTGTAGATTGTTTCGCGGGATAGGCCGGTGAGGGAACTTATGCGGCGAATGTTTCTCTCTCCGGCCTCATATAGGGCGACCGCGATCCTTTTGCGCGTGGCAGGTGAGACATCCTTCTGTTTCGCATCGATAGCCGTGGCCACGAGTGATGCCAATTTGGCCGCTTTTGCGTCTGAATCGTCTGTTGGAATGCGGGGTATGGTTCCAGTTGTTCTTACTCCGGCTCTTTGTAGCACATTGCCTAGCATGTCGCGGAGATCAACTATTTCATCGATGTCGCCTTCGTTCCACATCCCTGCGTGCGGCATGAGCAGGTAAGCGAAGCTAGATACTGCGGCGCGAGAATCCGCATAGACCCATGAGCCGGGCATCTCGTGCTTAGTGTGCCGAGCGCCCTGAATCTCCCATACGTGAGTCACTTCCTCATGTGAAACCGTTCTGGTGGGGCGGCCCTTGGATTTATCTCGTCCGGGCTTCTCGGCCTCCCTAGGTATTGTGTATTCGCAGGTCACGGCGTAGTGCCGGAATATGACTGGGGTGTCGTCGCGGGACACCTTGATGTAGGTCACACCTATGTGGGTCGCCTCTTTGACTGCCGTCACGACACGTGTTGGAAGTGAGGAGCTGTTGAGGGCGCCGAGGATTCGTGCCTGCGACAGCTCGATGCCGTTATTGCTGTTGAGCATTACCACCTCCTGGGCTCAGGGAAGCATATAGGGGTGTTCACCGTCTGACATGTCAAGATCTAGACAAAGAATGATGCAGGGATAAGGTTCATCGCCTGGCGGTGAAGGAGCTTCCCTCTAGGTAGGCAATTTCCTCTCCAGAATGGAGTTCGGTGGTGCTGCGCAGATCGCGATCAGCATCTAAGTTGTTGCGGTGCCCAAGCGTAGATCCACCGATTGGAGGGGGTAATGCCCGACGAAGAGCCGGATTGGCGGAAGGTGGTCGCTAGCGAAATCGGGCGAACGGTGCGAAATAGCCTCGCAAGCACGTCTCGCACCGTCCGCCTCAGCATCCTGGTATTCGCCACAGCTGGAGCTGTTTCGCTCGTGCTATGGGTGTACCGGATGACAACAGGCTAGCCGTCACCTGTGGGTAAGGGCCAGGCCTTCCGTGGTCGTGCTTGGCTCTTGCCTACTAGGGGCGAGCAATGGTCGAGACCTGCGGCTGTGCCAGAACGGGCATATTTCCAGACCCGCCTATGATCGGCCGGGCCGCCAATCGTGGGCCCGGTCGGTGCTCCCAGCGATCGAGAGCAGACACTAACCGCCCCACCCGACACGCTCCCTCTTTCAACCGCCAGGACCTCGAGGGCCTGGATCGCGAACGATGAGCGAGTGGACCGACCGGCAAGACACCCTGCTGGAGGAGCTGTACGCCAAGGTGCCTGACGTCGGCTGTAAGGGGCTGTGTCATGACCAGTGCACGGCGATCGCCGGGGGCAAGCGTGAGGCGTAGCGCATGGCCGAGGCGGGGTTCTCTATCCCGACGTCGGCCCGGCCAGCGCTCCGCGCGATGGACAGGTTCATGCCTGAGCCGTGCGCGGCGCTCGGAGACGACGGCTGGTGCCGGGCGTACGAGGTGCGTCCTCTGGTCTGGGGCTCTGGGGCGCGGTCGAGGGCATGCCGTGCGAGCACGGGTGCATGCCGGAGGGCGGCCTGATGCCCGACCCGGAAGCTCACCGGCTGCTCGACCGCGCCAAGCGCATCTAACCGCCCCGCCACCCGGGCGAGCACGCAGAAAGGCCGCCGCGGATGGATGCGACGGCCCTTCTCAGCGTGCGGGTACCCCGAGACGATCGCAGTACGCGTTCAGCGCCTCCGTGATCACTTCCGCGCCCGTCCGCGACTGGCGTACGCACACCGCGACCAGCCGCGCCCGCGTGTTCTCCGTCAACCGCACGGCCATCGGCTTCGGCCCGCTGCCCGACTTCCCCCTGCGCGGCGTCGGCAGAGACATCTCCGAACCCTCCGGCATCTGCTTGGGCACACCGTGGCGGCCGGCGTAGGCGTTGATCGCGGCCTCCCACACGCCTGTCAGGTTCTCGCCCGTCTGCTCGGCCGCGGCCCTGACGCGCTGATTCGTCGCGTCGTCGAGCCGCACCCCGGTCGAGTACAGCTTCGGCCGCGCGACGACCTTTTCCCGGTCGTACTCGCCCGGGATGCCCAACTCGTCGAACCACGCGTTGAGCGCCTCCACGATGCACTCGCTGCCGCCCAGGCCGAGGCTCGACGCCGCAGCGGCGAGCCGCGCGCGTGTGTTCGTGGTGAGGCGCACTGTTGTGTGCTTGAGGTCCTGGCCCGCCGTGCGGTACTCGGTCGGTGAGGGCAGTTTCAGGTCCGCGCCGGCTGGCATCTCCTCGGGGATGCCGGTCCGGTCGGCGAAGAAGTTGACGGCCTCTTCCCAGATGTCTTGCACACCCTGCCCAGTGCGGCCAACGGCGGCAGTGAGCCGGTCGTTCGTGTCCGCATCCAGGCGAGCGCTGGTGGTACGCAAGTTGGTCCACTGCACTTCGCGCAGGCGCTGCGGCCTGCGAACGCGAGGCGCAGGCGGTTCTGCTGCCGCTTCGCCAGGTTCGACGAACGCGACTTGCCTGGGGCTGGGCTCCTTGCGGGGCATGGCGTGTGCTCCGGGTGGTGGTGGCGGGGCGGGTTGATGCGGTGTCTAACAGTATTGGTTCAGCAGCCTCTTGTCGTGTCTGTCCTCTAACGAGCGCCCCAGAGCTTGGCCGGATGTGGACACTCGAGATCGCCAACCCCGACGCCTCAGTAGTCGTCTCAGCTATGTCGCGTTCCAACTACCCCCTGGAGCTCATAGTGCTCAAGCGTCTGCTGGTGTCGGCCGCCCTCATCGGTTCAGCCCTGGCCGCCCCTGCGGCCATCTCGCTGCCCGCGTCCGCCGCCATCCAGGCAAGCACCCAGACGTCCGCTCCCTCGTGCACGTATAAGCGTGACGGGAACGTGTGGCGCTGCATCACCCCCGGCGCATACTGCCCCAAGGCCGCGCACAACCGGTACGGGTACGCGAAGGGCACCAACAAGCGATACAAGTGCGTCCAGTACACCAAGACGACGTGGCGGTGGAAGCGCGCTTGACGCGTCGAGCGGAGCCCCGCACTCCCCTGTCAGCGCGACGGCGGGTGCGGGGCGCTGCCCTCCAGAGCGCATTTCTGACCACTGCGGTAGTGGTGGCGCCACCGCCATCCCCTGCGGCCACTTGGCGTTCATGAATCTGTCCCGTCCGACACGTTCGCGCGACGAGATTGCTTGAGATGGTCCGTCTGGTATCGGCCTCGCCCCCTGACCAGGATTCCCTGGCCGAGGACCGCTGCCAGGAAGGGTCCCGATGCGACGAGCTACCGTCATGCTCGCCTCCGGCCTCACCGCGTTACTCGCCCTCACGCTCACCACAGGACCAGCGTCAGCGACCCCGCCCAACATCCCCGCCGCCTCCACGGCCACCAGCCGGCTTGCCGCGCTGACCGTGATCCCCGAATCCCACCAGTCCACCTACGACCGGTCCCTGTTCCCCCACTGGATCACCATCAGCGGAACCTGCAACACGCGTGAGGAGGTGCTCAAGCGGGACGGCACGAACGTGGTCACCGACTCCTCCTGCGCCGCCGTCTCCGGCTCCTGGTACAGCCCCTACGACGGCGCCACCTGGAGCCAGGCCAGTGACGTCGACATCGACCACATGGTGCCGCTGGCCGAGGCATGGAGTTCAGGGGCCTGGGCCTGGACCACGTCCAAGCGGCAGTCCTTCGCCAACGACCTGGGCGGCCCGCAGCTGTGGGCGGTGACCGACAACGTCAACCAATCCAAGAGCGACCAGGACCCTGCGGAGTGGCAGCCACCACGCAGCTCATTCGACTGCACCTACGCCAGGGCCTGGATCCAAGTGAAGTGGTACTGGGGCCTCAGCGTGGACTCCGCCGAGAAGAGCGCCCTTAGCAGCATGCTCGCATCCTGCTAACCCCAGACAAGGCGAAAGCGCCGACCCGTCTTCCGAGGGGCAGAAACCACCCGAGACGGCGACGGCAAGAAAGGCTCCGCCTACTGGACGGGGCCTTTCTTGCAGCCTTTCCCAGGGAGCAGCGTTAAGCCTCTAGAAGCCGCAGGTGGCTTCGTTCTCTTGGGCCGCCCCCATCGCCTGCTAGAGCAACGATAGTGAGCCCAAAAACGAAGTCGTTGACCATCTGTGCTGGTATGGCGAGATCATGCTCGATCTGCCGCGTCCCGATCCCTTTAGCCCTTAGCGCACGAAGCACCTTGTCCAGCAGCTGTGAGGTCTCACGCGCAGCGCCGTCTGGCTCGCCTGTCTTGTAGCCTCGTTTGCCCAGCTCGATGCATGCCTGCCGGTAGTTCCAGTCGGACATTACGCCAAGGTCGTGTAGCCGGTAGGTCAGGGCTAGCGCCGACACCTTCCAGATCTTCTTGCCTTTCAGGATCTGGTCCACAAACGGAGACGGCGGCATGTGTGCTACGACGCTGTCAGCAGGCATCAAGAAGGCGCGCGCGAAGGCGTGTGCCTCCTCCTCGGCCTGAGGGCGGTCCACCGGCCGTTCCTCACCGTGAAGGATCAGGTGCCCAAGCTCGTGAGCAGCATCGAAGCGGCTGCGCTCGGCACTCTTGCGGGTGTTCAAGAAGACGAAGGGGGTGGAGTCCCGAACGAAGGAGAACGCGTCAACGTCCTCGTATTCGGGGGCCAGTGAGAACACCCGAACACCGTGGGATTCCAGGAGATGCACCATGTTGGAGATCGGAGCCAGACCAAGTCCCCATTGGGAGCGCACCATGACGGCGGCGGTCTCGGGATCTGGCTTGCCTAGTGTAGGCAAATCGGGTTCGGGGAGGCGGAATCGGCCAGTGATCCATTTGTGGAGCTCGACAACAAGCTCGCCTACCGCCCGGGCGAGTTCACGACGTCTCGGGGCAAGCTTGCTTCGTGCCCGAAAAGAGATCGCTTCCGCCTCGATCGGGTCAACATCTCCCAGATAGAAGAACTTGACAGGGAAGCGCAACACCTCGGCGATCTGGTCAACGACCTCATCAGCCGGCTGGTGTCGGCCGTTCTCGTAGTTGGACAAGGTCTGCGTGTGAATATGGAGAAGCCTCGCGAGCTCATTGATTCTGAGCTCGCGACGCCTGCGGGCTAGCGTGATGCGATATGGGGTAACCATGATTCCCTCATGCTCGTGCTCGGTCCGGAGGGGGAATCCGGTGAGTTAGTGCTCGTCGATGTGCACCTCGAACTCGGTGGGGCCGTCGTCGGTGCCCTCGATGTAGTCGATCACCCCCTCAAACTCCAGGGGCGGCAGGCAGATGCGGGGGCGCCATCTGAAGGCGTAGTTCTGTGGGTCCAACTCGACGGCCTTGGATACCTCGCATTGGACGATCACTTTGTCGTTCGTCACCCGTCGATGCGTGACCAGGAAGTAGGTTTCCAGGTCGGCGAGTTCGTCGTCTGTGAGGACCGCTTCGTTCGGGCCAGCAGGCAGGTCGAACAGGGCGCCCTGGCGATTCTGTTCGACGAGGCCCTGCTTGATCTCGCCCAGGGGGCGCTTACTCCTCGGGTGGCGAGGTCCGGGAACCCCGGTGTACGCATCCCCGAGGACGACGCCGATGGCCAGCGTCTTGTCGGGGTTGACCACCAAGGGCAGCAGGTTGCTTAGATCGAAAGGCTTCCACTGGAGTTCCTTGCGGAGCCTCTGCCGCAGCGTGCGCATACGCGCGAAGTAGTCGCGGCTTCCGGGAGCGTTCTTGGGGTCGTCTGACGTGCACGCCCTACGATCCCCCTCACCGGCCCGGATGGCGTCGTGGAAGTACTGGATCTTCAGGCCGCCCAAGCGCAGCAGTTGGGCGGCCGGGTCTTCGTTCTCATCGGGGGCCAACTCGGCCATTGCACCTCCATAGATCTTGCTTGCTTGGAAATCCTCCCTCATCTGAGGGAAGAAATCAATAAAGGCATGATCGCTTAGCGCCGCCCTGGCCCGGAACAAGCCAACAGCCTGCCCTCCCCGAGGACCCCGACCCCGTGCACGCCGAGACGCGTTCCTCACTCCAGCGATAGTGGCAACACATCGCCGTGATGCATACTCTTCGTATAAGATTGATTGCTTAGAGTAATTATCATGCAAGCGGAGGCTCATGCGTCACCCCCTCAGGCGTTCGGCAATTCTCGCCGCCGCCCTTGTCGCCACCCTGATAGCCGCTTCTCCTTCTCAAGCCGCGGCCCAGCGCCTCGCCGCCGCAGCTGCGCCACCCCTACTGTGGGATGCCGTTGCCGACCTACCCGTCAGCACCGAGAACAGGCAGGGTTATCAACGCACTAGCTTCAAGCACTGGATCGACGCCGACCGCGATTCTTGCAACACTCGCAACGAAGTATTGATCGACGAGGCGATCGAGGCACCGCAAGTCGGCGAACGTTGCACACTCACCGGCGGACGCTGGTACTCCTACTACGACAACGTCACCGTCGGCCAGGCATCCGCGCTCGACGTTGATCATCTAGTACCCCTGGCTGAAGCCTGGGACTCGGGCGCCTCCAACTGGACACCCCAACAGCGCGAAGACTACGCCAACGACCTGTCCGCCCCGTACCACCTGGTCGCCGTGACCGCCCGCAGCAACAGGTCAAAGGCTGACCAGGACCCGGCCGACTGGCTACCTCCATACGAGCCGGCCCGCTGCCGATACGTTACAGAGTGGACCGCCGTGAAGGTCCGCTGGGGACTGACGGTGGATACACGGGAGAAGGCGGCGCTCACCGAGATCGCCCAAGGATGCCCCAACGAACCGCTGCCACTACCCGACGAGGCCAGATAGCGCACGGGCCGCCGATACCCCGATCGGTCGGACCCACCGATCGGGCTCAGCGAGTGATACCGGCCGAGAGCAAGTGTCGCTGTGAGTGCCCTGTTTACTCTTCGCCCCAAGGACACGCCTAGCATCTACCGTATGAGGAGCCACGTGTAAACCAACTTCCCAGCCGGGACGTCAATCCCGATATGGCTTTCTCCCCGTCACGGCTGGAACAAACGAGCGCCTTCGAACGGTACGTACTCGACGAGCTTGCCCCCGCGCTGGAGGTGCCGCCTGGGCTACAGATCGTCGACTACCTCGACGAAGATCGGCAATCGCCACGCATCCACGCAGCCCCCGGCGGGGCGCCTGCTAGGGCAGTCGCATACGTCAATGGGGCCAGCGCTACACAGGTGGATGTTACTCCGCTAATTTTCGGTGTCGCGTGGAAGGTCCTGGACCTGATCGCCGACGAGGTCCTCGGTCCCAGGGCGAATGGAGACCCGTTGAGCATTGAGTCAAAATGCAAGAACGCTACCACGGGAAATGGATTCGCCAGACAGAAGCCCTTCCTCAACGAACCCGATCTCTGGAAGCGCTTCATGTGTCTGTACGCCAACACGGTCGGGCTCCGCCATTCCCTCGTCCACAGAGAGCTCATCGTCCACTTTGACGGGCGGCTCCAATCGACCCCAGCGCCGGGAGCCTCGGGCCCGACTACAGTCATGGCGCGACAGGAGCTCGGGTACTTCTCTCGCGCCGTCCAAGGGTTCGTCCAAGCGCTGATTCGCCAGAAGGTTACGCGCCGCGAACGTGACAACCTCGCGTTTATCCTGAACCAGCTCTCCTCCATACACGGCCTTACCCCGCTGCCGGGCAGAGGAATTGAACGCGCCGTCCTAATTCTGGCGCGCCCAGAAGTACTACCGACAGGGGAGATGCAATTCAACGCTCAATCGGTGCTAAAGCACGCGAGAGACATATGGCCCACGGCAGGAGTCGATCTGCTGCTGAAGCTCCCCGATGGCACCGTCCTAGGCGGACATCTCGAGGACTCACCCGCGACCGACCCAGCTCCCATTCGCAGTAATCCGCCGCCGCGATGGTTGGACTCTGTCCCACGTGAAAACTGGACCTACTGGGCAAATTTCTGCTCGTCCTGAGCGCCCGCCATTCGTCGGCGACCTGCTCGCGCAGCAGCTGCTGGCCGAGCTGGACCAGCTCGCTGCCGAACTCGCGCAGCTGTGGGTCGGCAACGCCGACCCGGCCGAGACTCCGTCGAGTTAGGACAGCGTCCATTCGCCCTTTTGCTGCGCGAACCCGCTGTTCAACGCGAACTGGAGCTTGGCCAGCTTCGCGCCCTCAGGCACCTCGAACACGAGCACACCTTTACGTGAGTCCCCCGTGTTGATCGTCGCCGATCCGCCGAACGACTGTCCCTCCCGCACGTCGAACAACGTGGTCCGGTACTGCTGCCCCTCGCCATCGATCAGCATCGCGCCGTTCGTTGGGGAGTCGCTGTAAACGGCCTGACCAGCGTTCGCCAACGTGATCTCCAGGGCCACGAACTTGTTGCCCGTCTTCGGCTTCATGAAGTCCTGCGCTGGAGTGGCCGGGTTGATCACCTTGGTGAGCGTCACGGTCATCTTCAGGCCCGGATCGGTTCCCTCGAGGGTGATGGCGCCACCGACTGTCGCTGCGGGCGGCTCCTGCCTGGGCTGCTCCTGCGGCTGCTGCTGGGCGGGTTCCGTTGCGGGTGGCTGGTTCGCCTCTGGCTGCTTGGACGGCATCCTGGCGACCGGGGAGTCGGCCTCGGTCACCACCCTGTCCTTGCTGCTGTCAAACAGGACTAAGCCGACGGCGGCACAGCCCCCAAGGAGAAGCAGGGGGATGCCGACCGCTAGGAGGACGATCAGGCCAGTGTTGCGTCGCGGCGGCGGGGGTGGCGGGCTGGTGGGCGGCTGGTACCCGTACCCGTGCGTCGGTTGGGGGCCGCTGTAGCCGTAGGGCTGGGGCGGCTGCTGGCCGTACGGGTCTTGTGGCTGGGACGGGTAGCCCATGTTGCGTCTCCTGAGACGTAGGGAAGGCGCTGTGGGACGTTCCAAGCATGCCGCTGGTTGACAAGAATCGTCTGTCCACATTCGGACACGTTGTCGTGCCGCCCGCCGTGTCGAGGGTGCTCCAGCGGGCGGCACCCACCCTCAACATCAGTTGGAAGGCGATGGCTGAGTCGCCGGTAGTACCGGCGACGATCGACATGGGCAGACCCACCGCCGCGGCACCGAGCGATGTTGCCGATCGTGCCCCAAGCGACATCGAACAAGCCGACCGTGCGACCTCGACTACAGCGGGGCCCTCATCGATGAGAACGACGGCGGCCACCTGGCCGTGTTCTTGGTCACCGCGGACGAGGCGCCGACCTTGTCTCGGAGCCGACCCAACGCCCGCATGATCGGTTAATCTGGGCAGCGCGGCTCCTTGCCGTTTTCTCACACGAAGAAGGCCCCAACCGGATCACCGACCGGTTGGGGCCTTCTTGCTGTGAGCCGTGCCCGTGGCTCACAGCGGACGCCAGGGTTGTGCGGGTGTAGGCGGCCTGGCGTCCTTTCCGGGAGCGACCTCGGGCCGTCCTCGGAGGGGGCCTCCTGCCACGCGCCGTGTGAGACGACCGAGCGAGCAGCAGGCCCCGCTTCCGAGGACGGCGTTTGCACCCCCGCCCGGAGACCCTCCAGGCGTCGGGCGGGAGTGGTCTGGCTGGCCCGGCTCCCGCTCTGTTCTGAAGGCCTTGCTCGCGGGAGCCGGGCGGTCTATGGGCTCAGGACGCGCACAGGCGTCTGAGCATGCGGGATTTCCTCCACTGGCACTGGCCTCATGCCGTGCAGTTCGACGACCTGGGCCACGGCCAGCGCTCGCCGATGATGCTCGTGCCAGTCCCAGCCGACGAACACGTTCTTCTCGGTGCGGACCATCTGCCGGGCGATCCCGGGCCGGTACATGTGGGCGAGCACGCCGACGCTCTCGCAGGCGGCAACGGTGTAGACCGCAAAGTTGTCCTGTAGCTGGGGGCATTCGGCCAGCGCCTTGGGGATGCACGTCCAGCACGTCGGCGGTGCGTTGGTCCGCCCACTGTCCGGCCCGGTTTCCTCGAAGACGGTCTTGGTCAACGCCCACGGGATCAGCCCCGTCTCGGGATCGGTCGCCGGGTGGCCGCACACCTGACACAGCTGCTTGTCCATGCACCGCCACTGGCGTCGGGTGTTGAGCTTGCGCATTCGCTCGGGGCCGCGCTTGTCTGGCTTGTCGTGCAGGTCTCGCACCCTGGCGCGCAGGATGCCAGCCTCCCACGATGCTGCTTTCGGCCCTTTCACCCAGTCGCCGGGCTTGGATGGCTGGTAGGCCAGCCGCAGGCGGCCCCCGTACGACTGGAAGGCCAGCGGGTCCGTCACGATCTCGTTGGCGTAGGCGATCGTGTAGGGGATGGCGGTGTAACCGCTCACGAGAGTGCACCGCCAAGCCTGATCGTCAGGTTGAGCAGTCCGGCGCACCGCTCGCTGATCCTCTGATGCGGAGGCCAGGTCCCATACCGGGCGTGCCAGACGCCTTCCTCTCGCCACAGCGTCCAGTCCGGGTGGACACGCATCAGCACGTCGCACATGTACTGGCCGTTTTCCGGGATGTCCCAGTAGGCGCGCGTCTCTTCCTCTGTCATCGCGCAACCTCACAGCGGCCGGCGGCACTGTCGCGGCTGCGCGAGTCTGCTGGCCGGGCGCTCACCGGCCGCGCCGCCAGCCGTAGACGAGGCGGACCACCGGGGCTTCGACGCGCTCCAGGCACTCAAAGGTCGGCGCAGCGATGACCTCGCCGGTGGGCTTGTGAACAGCAGTCCACGAGCCGTCTGGTCGTTGCCCAACCTCGCGGAACTCAGGGATCTCGATGGGACGCGAAGTTGGTTCAGCCTGTTGACGCCGCGTCACGGTTGCGTCGTCGGCAGCCCTGCTCGCGGCACCAGACGCGGGCGATGGTGTGGGGGGAACGGACCCAAGACTGGCCATGACCTGGACGTTAGGGACGACACCCTCAGAGGCACTACGGAGGTTTCGCGAAGTTGCTTGACTGCTTGGTGATGTTGCGCAATGTTCCTAATTTAAGTCGGCAGAACCTCGTAGATGAGTCTTCGGCCTCGGGGGAACCTGGAGAGATCAGCCCCCAGCGGAAGGGAAAGGCCATGGCGCGACGACTGCGCTTCAACGGCACAGACTCCGGCGTCAACGGATGCCCTGCCATTCATGAAGATCTCGACACGGGTGAGATCATCGTGCACGGCCCGCCACTTACCAACCGCGAGGACATCGCCCAGCTTCGGCACCTGAATCAGGGCGAGACGGCCATCGTGGTTCCGCGGGAACTGCTCGTGGACTTCGGCCCGAAGGAGGTCACTCGCGTGCCGAACATCATCACGCTGGACGAATTCGATCGACTCTTCACACAGTTCGAGCACACGGCATGGCGCCTGGAGACACGGAGTCGCTACGCCTCCGATGAACTCACGGACACCTACGCCCAGTTCACGCGAGGCGAGCCCGTGAACTGGGACGGGGTCGATGCGGCATGGTGCGCCGAACGCCGCGAACAGACCGCTCTCGGCAAGCGGTTCGAGCGTGTCCGCATCGTCGATAACCCGCCCACCACGGGGCAGCTCTACCTGCTCGACAACGCACGTCGCAACAGTGCCGTGGGCGAGAAGATCTTCAACCTCTGGCGAGTGGACGCCGACCAGCTCGGCCTGCCCGCCGAAGACTTCTGGATCTTCGATTCCCGGCTCGTGGCACTACTCAACTTCGACGACGCCGACAATCTGGTCAACGTCCAGCTGATTACAGAACCGCCGGCTGTGCTGCGGTACTCCATGGCACGAGACACGGCGATGCATCATGCCGTCCCATACGAGGAGTTCGCGGCGCAGCTGACCGCGAAGGAGTAGATAAGGTGCGCACCGGTGAGCACGGACTACCAGCAAGCACGGGAAGCGCTTGGAGCGCGCCTGCGCGAACTTCGGCTCTCAGCCCCTGGAGGCCGGCTCACCGGTGCGCAGCTCGCCGAGAAGTACGGGTGGAACAAGTCCAAGGTCAGCAAGCTGGAGAACGGCAAGCAAACACCCACGCCCGACGATCTGCGCAAGTGGGTAGAGGCGATCGACCAGCCCGATGCCTACGACGAATTACTTGCGAGGCTCAGGGGCTTCGAGTCCCACATTCGATCATGGCGGCGCCAACTCGCCGCAGGTCATAAGCCGGTTCAAGACACCCACCTCAGCGCGCACGAGAACGCCTCTGTATTTCGCGGCTGGGAGCCAGCCATGATCTTCGGGATCCTCCAGACACCCGACTACGCTCGGTCGATCTTCTCGAGATACGCCGAGCTCCAGCAGTCGCCACGCGACGTCGAGGAGGCCGTACGGTCCCGCATCAAGCGACAGGAGGCGCTGTACGACTCCTCGAAACGCTTCCACCTCATCATGTGGGAAGCAGCTCTTCACGCCCTGATCTGCCCGCCGTCGGTGCTCGCCGCCCAGCTCGACCGCCTCGCCGGAACGGTTGGCGTGGACACCGTCCAGCTTGGGATCATCCCCCTGTCCGCGCTGCTCAAGATCCCTCCGGCAACGGCCTTCTGGATTTACGACGATCGTCAGGTCATCGTGGAAACCTGGCACGCAGAACTGTGGATCGACGACCAAGCCAGCGTGAACACTCACCTGCGCACCTGGAAGACGTTGCAGGAGTCTGCGGTGTACGGCGCTGACGCTCACAACCTGATCCATGCCGCGCGGCGGGCACTCCCACGAGGTTGAAGGTGGCCCGATAGGTGTACCTGTTGTCGGGTGAGCGGGGTACCGTGGTCGAGTGATCGAATCCCTCGACGACAGCGAAGCCCCCGCGATGACACCTGGTGAACGTGTCGCGGCTGAAGTGCTGGCAGACATCGAGGCGGGCCGCCTCAAGCACGGCGACCAGCTTCCGTCCGAGCTGGAGATGCAAGCCGCGTACGGCGTCGGCCGCGCGGCCGTACGCTCGGGCATGGACCGCCTGCGCCGTCAGGGCCTGATCGTCACCGTGCAAGGCAGCGGAAGCTTCGTCGCCAGGCCCGGCCAGGAGCAGCCCCCGATGTCTTTGACCGGGCGGATGCTCCAGGACATCCGCGTCGGCATCGCGTCGGGCCGGCTCAAGCCCGGCGACCAGCTTCCCAAGGAGCCGGAGTTGATGGCCACGTACGGCCTGTCGTCGCCGGCGATCCGGGCGGCGCTGCGGGAGTTGCGCGAGGAGGGGTTGATCCACTCGCGTGGCCGGTTCGGCCGGTTCGTCGGCCCGGAGGGCACGGAGGTGCGGCGGGCGCCGACGAAGGGGGAGGCCCTGGCTGAGGAGATCGCGTCCCGGATCGGGTCAGGTCGCTACCGGCCGGGGGAGAAGCTGCCGGGGGAGATGGGGCTGGTCGAGGAGTTCGGTTCGAACCGCAAGGTGGTGCGGGCTGCCCTCGCGCTGCTGCGGGAGCGTGGTCTTGTCACGACGGAGGCCCCGAAGGGCACGTTCGTTAGCGATCTTTCCTGAAGCTGGCAGTGGCGTCGAGGTAGCCGCGCTGATAGGCGCGGTCGGCGAAGTGGCGGGTGTGCCCGAGCGCGGCCGTTGCGACGATGCTCACCAAGGCGAACGCCGCCAGGGTGGCGACGATGGCGGGGTGGGCGCCGCTCATGGACAAATCGATGATGGCCGCGGCGAAAACGATAGCCAGGCCGAGCGCTGTGATGCGGATCATATGCGTCCTTAGGGATCAACCCGTGGATAGTGCGGGGGTCAACTTAGCCAGTCATGGCCAGGTGTGAAGCGCTTCGACGCTCCTGAACGGCTCTTGATGCCCGATTGTTACGCAGTGTGCCGCTGGGCCTTGCCTGACAATGACGACAAAGTGTCATGTGTCTAAAGTGTCAGGTCTCCTGTCTGGACATATCGAGTATTCAGGCATTTACATGGGTCGCTCTGGCACGCACAATGCGTAACGCCGCAAAGCTTGGGAAACCGCTATCCGGCAGTCGCATGTGCGCAAAAGATGACAAGCCCATCACGGAAAGTTATCTGATAATGATCACGCGCTTCCGCGCCGCACTGGCTGCCAGCACCACCGCCCTCCTCATCATCATGGGCGCCGTGTCGGCCTCGGCCTCCGCCGACCCCATTGCCTCGCCGTCGCCCGCCTCGCCCACCGCGAGCGCGATTAGCACCCCCACCCCCAGCACCACCGTGAGTCCCACCCCGAGTGCGAGCAGCACCACGAGCCCAGGCACCCGCACGCGAACCGAGATCGTCCAAACCGTCTACAACACGGACGGCAGCAAGATCGTCACCCGCACCGTGACGGAGTCGACCACAACCGTCACCACGACGAAGATCCCGGCTTCCGCCGACAGTGACACCGGGGGCTGGTGATATTGGGCAGCCTCCTCACCCAGATCATCACAGCGACGACCGCCGTGGCCGCCGCGGGGGCTGCGGCCACGATGGCCACCATCGTCTCTGGCCTGACCGGGACCGTCACCCTTCTGTGGGTCGCAGTCGCGACCCTCATCACCGTCAGCGCCGTCACGGTCGTCCGGGCCGTGACCGCTTGGCGCCGCGCCTACTGGCTCGGCGTGTACCACGCACGAGCCAACGCCGTCCTGGTCCGCCAGCCGGCATGCGCTCACGCAGAGAAATAGCGCCACATTCGGGGACAAAGGAGTTCTGCCGTGCCCTTGGGGATCGGCGACGTCGGGGCCTTGCTCTACCAGCACCTGATCGAGGTTGGGCCCACACCAACACGGGAGCTGTTGGAACGTTTCGGAGGATTAGCAGCCGAAACAGCTCTCGAACGGTTACGGGACGTGGGACTCGTCGTCGGCGAACCTGCCGCGGCGCGGCATCCGGACTACGCACTGCGCCCTATGGTGGCCCAGGCCGAATACAGTCTGGCCCGGCTCAAGGCGCGGGCCGACGAGCTACGCGACGTGTACGAGTCGCACACCGCTCACGGCCCGAATGCGCCCCTCGAGCTCATGACATCACGTCAGCGCATTGCGGGCGCGTTCGATGATCTGTCACTCGGCGCGCACCGCGAAGTGATGCAGTTCATCACCTTTCCGTTTGTACCGCTGACTGCAGTTCACGCTCCAGGTGACCCTGCGCGCCGCAACCCGGACGGGACGGTGCGTCGGCCACGTCGCCGGTTCATCTACGAGCGGGCGGTGCTGACCAACGAGCCCGCGATGGTGGGGCTGCGCAACGCGGTGGCGCTTGGCGCGGACGTGCGGGTCGCCAAGAACCTCCCGTTCAAAATGATCATCTCGGATCGGGAGACGGCGATGGTGCCGCGCTGGCCGCGCGGCTGTCCAGACCAGATGTCCACGCTGCTGATCCGAGGCGGCGCGCTGGTCGAATGCATGATCGTCACGTTTGAGCACTATTGGAACGAGGCAGTGCCACTGCACTCGGAGCCGCCCGGTCGCGCGTCCGACGAGCTTGACCATCTCGACATGTCGATTCTTCAGTACATCGTCGCTGGGCAGACGGACGATCAAATGGCCAGGCTGTTGGACTTGTCCAAGTCGACGATTCTGCGGCGGATCAAGCGAATGAGGGAACTTGCGAATGTGGAATCTCGCCCTGCGCTCATCTTCCACGCGGCGCGGAACTGGATGGACTGACAGTGCTGTGCGGGATCACCGGGAGCGGAGCATCTCGATTTGCCGCCCGACGGACTGGAGCAGCAGCTCGATCTGGGCGATCAGAAACTCTTCCATGCTGGCCCGCTCCTCGGGCGTGAACCTTTTCTCTGCCCGGATTTCTGCGAGGCGCTCCCGGAGATGCTTCTCGACATCTTCGGCGGTGACGTCGGGGTGTAGGACGGAAGAGAGCACAGTGTCCTTGGGCGTCTGCCTGGCGATGATCTCACGCAGCAGGCGTGCGGCCTCGGGCCGCCCGACCTCCTCGACCTGGCTGACGGTGGCGCCGACGGCCCAGGCGACCCAGGCGTAGTCAAGATCGCTGGCGCGGGTCTCGCCGGACTCGATGCGACGCAACTTGTTGGGGTAGAAGTTGTAGGCGGCCGTTTGGGCGATGCGATCCGCGACGGACTTGAGGGACACCTCCGGCAGGAGTTCGTCTTGCCGGGTTCGCAGTCGGTGGAGGAGCTCCGCGTCGGCGGGCCTCTGGGGTGGCGTAGGCACGGCTGGCGTCCTTCTCGTGTGGCGTAATTGTCGCAACAGTACCAACATGAACGCCACATCGTCCGTATGTCAACGAAAAGATGATCACTAACTGTGATCAAACTGTCGCGCTCTCGAATGTCACGTTTGTCACGTCAGTACGTCCAAAGTGGACATGAGCGACACGCACGCGATAGGGTCGTCATGTCGCAAAACCTTGTTCGATCAAGATCAACAAGGTGAGCGACAAGCTTACTGACCAGCCAAAACGGTACCGCGCCAACGCGAGACCACCACACGCATGACTCGCCGAAAGCGACAGCGGAACCGCATTCGGAACAGGAGAACGAGTGACCATCACCACCCCCGAACCGACCCTTCCGGTCACAGCCAAACGGCTCCGCAGCCTCGTCGAAGCCATCATCGACAACCGGCTCAGCGACATCGGAGTGGCCGTCCGCGCGCGGCTCATCGACCTGCTCCAAGGCAACCATGAGAACGCCGACCGCCTGATCAACCAGCGCGTCAAGAAGATCGAGAACGACCCGGTGTACCGCATCGAATGCGACCGGCTCCCGAACCCGATCATGCTGGCGGCCGTCAGCCCCACCCACCTGTCCGACCAGCTCGCCACCTACCTGGCGCTCTACTGCGACCTGCCGTGCGAGGTCACCATCGACCTGGAGCAGGGCGACGGCCAGGTCATCCCGGCAGCAGGCGTCACCTGTCCCGTGTTCGTCACCGAGGTGCCGCACCTCTACACCGTGGCGTGGATGAGCATGGACGGACCCCGCGAGATGAAGCGGATGCCCGCCGACCAGTTCAACGCGAGGCTCGGCAAGGCTCTCGCCCGCCGCGCCGCCCTCCCGCCCGGCCACGCAAGCCGCGTGTGGAACGTCACCGTCCGCGACCAGAACGGCCAGGACGTCACCGCCGCGTTCCCGGTCCTCACCCCACGCAGGGACGACGGCGTGCTCCCCTTCGCTGAGGCGTACATGCCGCTCGACGCCGACCCCCTTCGGGTGGTCACCCACATGGAGAAGCTCGTCCAGCGCTACCCCGACGTGTGGGAGGGCGGCATCACGAACGGTCTCGGCATCTTCCGCTGGAGCCACTCCGGCTACCTCGTCGAGGTCCAGAGGGTGGAGACCGGCCAGCCTGCGAGCATCCCGCTCCGGGTCGCCATCCACCGCATCAACTGCGCGGCGCTCGGCCTGCCCATGACCGCGCACGAGAGAGCGGTCCAGCGGCTGGTCCGCCTCGCCGAAGGCGCATCGAACCTGGACCGCGACACCCTCTACCAGCTCGCCATCGGCGAGGCGGAGGCGACCGCGTGACCACCGAGCCGACGCCGCGCCGGCCGCTGTGGCGCGACCCGAACAACCCGGCCGAGAAGGCCATGACCACCTACGACGAGTGGGTCTACCGCTGGGAGCAGGAGAACTGATGCAAGGGGAGATCAAGAAGGGTGACCGGCTTCGGGTCACCATCCTCGACTGCTACGCCGAGTCGGTATCGACCACATCGCGCGGCCGGTTCCTGTACCTCAACTTCCGGCACGAGTACAGCAACGTGAACGTCGGCCCGCTCCCCATGGCGTCCGACCTCCTCAAGGTCGAAGCGCTCACCCCGTACTCCTGGCCACCCCTTGAGGACGACGTGTGGGAGGACGGCCAGGGCCTGAAGTGGTTCGGCGTCTGCCCCATGGGCGAGAACAGGGTGACCCTGTTCAGCGCCCGAGGCAGCTACCCCGCGGATGGGCTCGACGAGCTGCTCCTGACGAACGGGCCATGGCGTCTGGTCTACCGCGACGAGAACAAGCCGCCGTTCTGATGACCACACTCACAACGCCCACCGGCCGGTACCTCGGCCGGTGGGCCTCCGGAAGCCCCGAATGGCACGCAGCGCGCGAGCACCGCATGACCGGATCCCGCATCGCCGGAGTCGTCGGCCTGTCCAAGTACGCGTCCCGCTACAGCACCTGGTGCGAGATGGCGGGCCTCGTCGAGCCCGACCCGCAGAACGACGACCAGGCCCGCGGCCACTTCCTCGAAGGCGGGGTCGCGGACTGGTTCGCCAGCGAGCACCCCGACTTCGAGGTCGTCGAGGCCGGGACGTGGGTGCACGCCCAATGGGACTGGATGCTCGCCAACCCCGACCGGTTGTTGCTCCAGCACGGTCGCGTGGTCGGCGGACTGGAGATCAAGACCGACGCGGACGGCCGCGAATGGGGGGAGCCCGGCACCAACGAGATCCCCGTCTACTACGCGGCTCAGGTGCAGTGGTACATGGCCACCCTCGGCCTGGACTGGTGGAAGGTCGCCGTCCTCGTCGGCCGTGGTTTCAAGTTCCTCGAGTACCACATCATGCGCGACCTGGAAGACGCCGAGTGGATGCGCGAGCAGGCCGAAGCGTTCATGGTGAGCATCGCGTGGGACCAGATGCCGCCCGTGGACGGACACAAGGCCACCATCCGGACGATCCGCAAGCGACACCCCGCCATCGACCCTAACGACGTCTACGACATCCCCGACGAGCTGGCCGCCGAGTGGCTGCCCGCCCTCGCGGAGGAGAAGACGGCGGCCGCCGAGGCGAAAGCGGCCAAGGCCCGCGCTGAGAAGGTCCGCGCCGAACTGCTCGACGCGATGGGCCTGGCCGGCCGCGCCCGGTACGGCCTCGACAACGTCGCCCGCCGCCAGGCAAAGGGCGGCGGCATCCCCTACCTGGTCGTCGAATCCGACCTTCCCGCAACCCCTGACCTGCAAGGAGCCGCAGCATGACCACGTCCGACAACCTGCCCGCCATCCGCAACACCTCCCTGGCCGATCGGATCGAGTACTCCCAGCAGCTCGCGTTCGCGAACCTGCTGCCGCCCCAGTACTTCAAGCAGCCCGCGAACGTGCTGTGGGCCATCGAGTTCGGCGAGTCCATCGGAGTGGACGCGATCACCGCGATCACCGAGGTTCACGTCATCAAGGGCAAGCCGTCGTCGTCTGCGGGCCTGGTGTCCGCACTGGTCCGCAAGGCCGGGCATCGGATGCGGACCTGGGTGGAGCGTGACGATAACGGCCGCCTGCTCAAGGCCGTCTCCACGATCGTTCGCAGCGATGACCCGGACTTCGAGTTCCGGTCCGAATGGACCATCGCGCGCGCCCAGACGGCGGGGCTGCTCAAGCAGAACGAGAACTACGGCAAGTACCCCGAAGCGATGCTCAAGGCCCGCTCCCAGACGGAGGTCGCACGGGACGCCTGTAAGGAGGCGCTGTGCGGGCTCGGCTACACGCCGGAGGAACTCGGCGCCGAGGTCAACGACGACGGCTCGATCGTCATCACCACCGCCACCGTGCAGGCGGGCGCCTCGGTACGCGAGGCCGCTGCGGCTGCCCAGGAGGTGGACGGCGTGGTCAAGGCCAGCCCGGCGAAGCTGAAGGCCCTGGCCGACCTCCTGACCGCCAAGGACGTGCAGGACAAGCTCGGCTATATCCGTGATCTGCTCCCGGACTACGAGTTCAAGTCGGCCGCCGACCTCACCGCCGTGCAGGCCGACCAGGTGGTCAATGCCATCAACCGGGGCGTGAACCTGCCCGCCACGCAGGACTCGGACGAGACGCAGAACACCACCACCGCACCGGCCGGCCCGGCCCCGGACGGCGAGACGCCCTCCGCCGGCGTGGAGCCTCCGGCGGCCGACCAGGACGTGGTGGACGGCGACGTCGTCGAGGATGAGCCCGCCGACGCCAGGGACCTGCGGGACCTCGGCATCCTCATGACGGAACTCGGGATCACCCCGCACACCGGCAAGGGCTCGACGAAGCTGAACGACGAGGCCCGGTTCGCCTGGCTGTCGGCGTTCCTCGACGCCAAGATCGAGGGCTCGACGAAGACGCTCACCCGCGACCAGGCGCAGCGCGCCGTCGCCGAGCTGAAGCGGCGCCAGGTCGAGCAGGCCAAGCTGCGCGGCAGCCTCTACAAGCAGATCAACGAGTCGTTCAACCGGCTCGGCATCCCCGCCGCCGAGGACCGCTTCCAGGACCTGTCCGTCATCTTGGAGCGGCCGGTCATGACCGCCGACGACCTGACGTTCGAGCAGGTGGGGGCGGTGGCTCAGTTGCTGGAGCAGGCTCTCAGCACCGAGCAGCCCCGCGCCACCTGGGAGACGATCGTCAACGCCGCCAAGCAGGCGGCCGAGACGCAGCAGAGCGAGCAGGGCGGCGGCTTCTGATGGCGTCCACGGAGGTCGCCATCCGCCACGTCGTGACCTTCAGGGGAGCGTCGTGGCGGGAGCCCCGCATCGTGCACCCGATGATCCTGCCGCTGCCCAAGAGCTCGTTGGACCCTCGCTGGCGGGCCTGCGCGGATCACCACCGGGCGTGCGACTGCCGAGAGGCTGAGCTGGCCGAGGAGATCCACGAGCTGCGCTGGGACCGGGACCACATGCTCCGCATGCTGCGCGAGGAACTGGCCGGACACGCGACCTGGGCCTACTCCGACGACGACGAGCGCGACCTGATCGCCGAGTGCAAGTGCACCGGCTGCAAGATCGCCCGCCGCATCTACCAATCCATCGGCGGCGAGATCGTCACCCGTACGTCCCGCCGCGGCGACACCCGATAGAGCCCCGTCCGGGCGTCCGCGCACATGCCAGGGCGCCCGGACGGAACCAACCCCCAACCCTCCCCCTTTTGAAAGGACTCGCCATGACCAGCGAGGAGCAGTTCGGCATCAACCCCAGCGACCCTCTGGGCACGCTGTTCACCGACGACACGATCCAAATGCTCGTTAACCAGCGCAACAGCCTGCTCGGCCAGGCTGAGCAGGTGCGGCAGCAGGCCGATCAGCAGATCGGGATCCTGAAGCAGCAGGCCCGTCAGCTTGAGGCGCTGATCCGGCACGCCGACCAGAACCGCGACCCCAACAGCGGCGCCCACACCCCGCACACCATCATGTGCGGGTGCGGCCGCAGCGCCGGGTGGCTGACCGGGTTCGGCTACTTCCACAAGATCGACGGCCAGACCGTCCCCGCGGGTGACCAGCGCAAAAGTGAACCCCTCCCCGCCGCCGACGAGCCGGCCCGCCTCCCCGAGGCCAGCCGCGCGTGACGATCAAGCTCCTGCCGGTCGGGTCGATCGACCCGTCCGGCATCGACTACACGAAGGAGACCGGCCCGTACTGGGTCGTCTTCGTGAACAACACGGCGGTCAACCCCGACTGGCCGCTCCCGCAGCCGTACGCCGCACACGAATGGACCCGGCTGTCCAGCCAGGCACTCGAGAGCGGCGGCCGCGACCGCGTCGAGCTCGTGCAGTGCACGCCCGAAGAACTCGACTGGGCGCCCGCTGGCGGTGTCGCGTGAACCGCCGCCGCAACGACCGCCCGGACCTGTGGGCGCTGGTGGGGCTGCTGCTCCTGGCCGCCTTGCTCGCGCTCGTCATCTTCGCCCCGTCCCCGTCCTTCCTGTAACCGGAAAGCGAGATCACCACATGACCACCCTCACCATCCCCGGCAAGGCCGACCTCCGCGCCGGAGCCGCCGACATGCTCAAGACGGTCGGCTGGATCAAGGGCAAGTACTACTCCGACAACGGCAAGCGAACCGGGGTGTGCCTCGTCGCGGCCATCAGCCTCGCCGCGGGGCTGCCCGCCACCGCCCTCGCCAGCCTCAAGCCGGGCACCAAGGACGCCGACTTCCTCGACCGCTGGGATGTCGCGCAGGACCTCTGCAGCGAGATCGCCACGGCGCTCGGCCGGCCCGCCCACGAAATGCCGCCGACGCGGTGGCTGTCGTACTTCAACGACAAGCCCCACACCAGCCTCGGTGACGTACTCGCCGCGCTCGAAGGCGAGGCCGCCTGATGGAAGAGTTCTGGTACCGGCTGACCCGCCGCCAGCGCTGGATCGTCTTCGCGGCCGTGGCCGCGTACTTCGGGCTGAGCTTCGTCAGCGCGGGCGTGTGGGCGTTCATCACCGTCGTGCTCGTGCTCGTCGTGTGCTGCCCGCTCAGCTACGCCTTCGGCCAGGAGTCGGCGCGGCGCGACCTCGAACGCCGCATGGAGTTGACGGACAACCAGTACCAGAACGCCGTCAGCACGGCCATTAAGGCGATCGAGGACAGCGCCCGGCTCACCGGCGAACTCCACCAGACGAGGCAGGACCTCGCCGACGCCTACCTGCGTCAGGCCACCCTCCGCGCCCGCCTCAACGAAGCCGGGATCACCGTGGACGACGACGCGACCGAGGAGTTCGACCGCGTCCCGGAGGCCCAGCCCCACCCGTGAGAGACCTCCTGCTCTACCTCCTGGCCGCAGTCGGCGCCATCACCCTGGGGACCGCGGCCGGGCTGGTTCTGTTCGGGTGGTGGCTGCAACGGCAGCACCAGCAGGCCGTCCGCGCGCGACGCGACGAACGGGCCCGCTCCTTGAAACCGGACGACGTGACGGGCCAGGCGGGATTGGCTGCCTGGTCCGATTTCGTCGTTGATCACGAACTGCACGACATCGACATCCCGAAGGAATGGAAATGACAACTCCTAAAGTCGCAGGCTGCGACATTTCGCTGACCAGCACCGGCCTGGCCTTCAACACCGGCTGGTGCGGCACGGCCGGACGCGACGGCATCACCGCGCTGCCGATCGGGACGCGCACGCAGACCATCCGCGAGCAGGCCGACAAGATCCTGCTCCACCTGCAGACCGCCGACCTCGTGCTTATCGAGAAGTTCGTGCTCGCCCGGGGCAAGGCTGGCTCGGGCGGCGCGGGGGAGCGGGCGTACCTGTACTACCTGGTGGTGGACGCGCTGATCCACAAGATCGGCGTCCCGGTCGTCGAGGTGCCGCAGGCCACGCTCAAGATGTACGCCACCGGTAAGGGCAACGTGAAGAAGGACGAGGTCAAGGACGCCGTCGCCCGGCGCCTGCCCCTGTTCGTCACGAAGGGCAACGACGACATGTGCGACGCCGCGGTGCTCGCCGCGATGGGCTCCGACCACCTTGGCCACCCTCTCGCGGCCATGCCGCAGGCGCACCGCAGAGCCCTCGACTCGGTTACGTGGCTGCAGGCGGTGGCCGCATGATCCGCCTGATCGCGTTCCTCGCCATCCTCGCCGCCACCTCCGGCGCCTCCTGGGTCATGTACCAGGACAGCAAGCCGGGAGGCGTGCTCGTCTTCATCGCCTGCATGGTCGTGTTCGTGGCCGCGCCGTACTACCGGCTCATGGGCCTCACCAGCGACCCCAAGCGTGACAACGACACCACGAGTGACGGATGAGCCCACGACGCAAGCTGGAGCTCGGCCAGCCCGTGATCGTGGACGGCAAAGTCCTCGGCTACCAACTACCGCTCCCAGGCCCCGACAAGGAGACCAAGCGTGCGAACACCCGCAGACCTACATGACGAAAAGCGACAGCGGAACCGCAACCGCAAGAAGAAGCCCCATCGTAACCGCACGGCGATCTGGTCCCACGACGGCACCACTCTGCTGGCAGTCCTCGAGGGCCACATCACCCCGGACGACATCAACGCTGCGCGGCAGCTCGCGCTCCGCGCCACCCCGGCACCGCAGTAGGAGAACCATGTCCAGCACAGCCGAGACCGTCATCGCCCGCATCCTGAAGAGGAAGACGGCGCCCACCGCCGAAACCATCCTCGTCGAACTCGGCAAGGCCGGGTGCGTCATCACCGACCCCGAGCCCAGCGAACCGCCCGTGTGGCTGCCCAAGGGCAACCTCGGTCGCGACAACGTCATGCAGGTCGCCGACCTCGTACGCAAGGGCCTGACCGTCGAGGAGATCGTCGCCGAGACCCGAAAGTCGAAGCGGATGGTCGAACGCTACGTCGCTGCCGCGATCCACCTCGGATGGGTCAGCCGCCGGCCGCAGCGGAAGCGGGTTACGCGAAAGGCGCAGTCGTGACGTCGGCTGCGGCGCTGCGCCGCGCCATCAGGGAAGCCGCCCAGGCGTTAGCGCACCGCGTGTACGAGCGTGACCAGCTCGCGGAGGACGAGCGGCCCGACCCGTACGCGTTCGCGCTCGATTACCTCAACGCGCAGGTCGGCCACGGCTGGCGGCCAACGAACGCGCAGAAGAACCCGTGGACGTCCACGCCGCTGCGCGACAACACCGAGGCCACCAAGCGCGGTGCCGAGCTGGCACGACAGTCCCTCAACCGCAACTCCGACGCTGATAAGGAGGGTTATCACGATGCAGGTCCCGTTTGACCCGGACGGCAGCCTGATCCGGCACCCACACCGATACCCGAACCCCGACGAGATCGTCTGGGACGACGCCAAGCCGTTCCAGGCGTGGCTGATCCTCCATGACGTCAGCGCCGCGCAGGGCTACGGCAAGTACGTCATCTGGCGCGAAGCGCACGGCATCCGCCGCTTCCCGATGGACAGCGAGCGCGCGTTCGCCGTGGTCAAGAACACGGTGATGGACCATGGCGCGATCCTCGCGGACGAAGCCCCGACGTGGACGTTCACGAAGGCCCACGCCCGCGGCGGCGAGGCGTACGGGATCCAGCTCGTCCGCAAGCAGTTCCTGGACCAAGAGGGCGGCGACACCCGCCCGGAAGAGAACGAGGAGTAACCCCATGACCTCCCCTCAGCCGCTCAAGCGCGCCTCAGTGGAGCTGCTGCGGCAGATCGCCGCCCACGACCAGGGCGACGGCGTACTCTTCATGCCCGCACCTCGAGGATGCCGTCGCATCGACGGAGAAGACTTCTCCACCCGCGACGAGACGTTCCGCCTGCCCTCCCAGCTGCAGCTCATCACCGTCGAGCACCCCCGCCTTGGCGTGTGGCGGGTCAAGCTGACCGAGGCCGGCCGCGACTACCTGACCCAGGCCGACGAACGCCGCGCCAAGCACAGCTCGTTCAAGGGCGCCCGGGCGAGCCAGGTCATCTACGACGAGGCGGTGCGCTGATGGGCGTGACCCGGAAGCGGCCCATGGATGACCCGGGCGACGGGTTCCAGCTCGTTAAGGACGAGAGCGGACAGTACCGGCACCGCAGCACGTGGCTGCGCCGCTGGCGCGAAGGCGACGACCCTGTCTGCGCCGTCACCCGCAAAGCGGAAGGCGTGCCGTGCGGTGAGCCTGTCGCCGTCGTCCTCGTCCAGTTCACGTCGTACCACCTCGCCCGCTCCGGCAGCTCCATCAGCGGGCGGCGCCGCGCTGTGTGCCCCCTGCACCTGCCGGGGGCGGCCGGCGCGGCACGCATATCTGACGAGGCGCACAACGCCGCGCACGCCCGTCTCGTCCAGGCGCACGCCAACGAGTTCGCCCGCTACCTCGACGACGAAGTGGCCTGGCGGCGCGACACCGCAACCGCGCAGGCCATGCGGAAGCTGGCCAAAGTCCTTAACGACCACTCGGAGGGAACCCGATGACCGAGCTGGGGCCCGAGCAGGAGGGCTTCGTACTGCTGCGCGACCATTCCCTATTCAGGATCTACATTCGCCGGTGGCGGCCCGGCGACAGCTTGTCGTGCGCCGAGACGAACAAGCGGGGCACCATCTCGTGCGGTCCTCCGGTCGCGGTGTCGCTGACACAGGACCTCGAACCCAACGGCGTGCCGAGAACGTCTAGGTTCGCGCGGCGGCGGCGGGTCGTGTGCGCTCTGCACGTGCCTACCGCTGGCGCCGCTGGCCAGGAGGCTGCCGCGGCGCGCAAGGCGGCGACCGAGCGCCTCATCTCTGAGCACTGGGATCAGTTCCAGTCGTATGTGGAGCAGGAGACCACGAGGAGGATCGGCGCGCTGTTCGTCGAAGGGGTGCAACTACTCGACCGCCTCTTCGAGGACGGTGGCGACGCCAATGCGTAAGAGTTACAGCAGCAGTGGCGCGGAGCCCGCCATCGTGATTGGCGCGGTCGCCGTGCTCGGCTTGGCCGTGGCCGCCCTCACTGGCGGCTTCGAGTCCGACGACGTCGAGGAGGTCGTCGCCGACTGCGTCATCGCCACCCAGCAGGCGGACGGCACCTACCAAGTGGTGGACGACCGTTTCTGTGACGACTCCTCACACGCCGCCTACTACCACTGGCTGTACGGCTCGTCCACCACCAGCCGGACCGGGTACGTGCGCGGAGGCACAACGACCAAGCCCACGACCGCGCAGATCACCACCCGGACCGGGAGGGTCGTCCAGCGCGGCGGGTTCGGCGGCCGCGGCACCGGGGGTGGAGGGTGACCGCCGCCTGGCCGGGTGGGTCGTGCGGAGCGCAGGACCCACCTGGCGACAACCTGGCGTCGTTCTGCGGCGCCACACCGACCGTGGTCCGGCTCATCGTCGGCTGCGTCAACGAGCACCAGGAGGACGTCCGCTTGTGCGGCCCGCACGCGGCCAGCATTCTCGGCGGTCACCGGTGGCTGTGCGGGCCATGCCATGACCAGCACGACCTGGACACGACAACGGTGGTGCTGGCCAAGGTCCTGCCGTCCGGGGAGAGGCAGCGTGTTCTCGAAAGCTGACGTGGCCAGGTGCGGCGGGCGCGGCCGCCCGGGCTGTGGCCAGCTCGTGCGGTGGACGACCACGGAGGCGGGCAAGCCGCTCGCCGTCAACCTCGCCCCGGACCTTGAAGGCAACACGGCGGTGTGGGGCGACGTCCACGGCGTACTCCGCTCTCGCAGGGTGACCAAGGTCAGGCCGCTGGATCCGTGGGAAAAGCTGATGATGCCGCACGCCGCGACCTGCAAAGGCCCGGCACGACGTCGACGGATAGACCCGCCTCCGCGCAGCACGTCCCCGCCGCCACCGCCCAGGCCGCAGCCGCGCGCCGGCGAGCTGTACGACCGGCTCGGCGTTACCTCGACCGCAGCCCAGGACGACATCAAGAAGGCGTACCGGCGCCTGGCCCGCCAGCTCCACCCCGACCTCAACCCCGACCCCGCCGCGGCGGAACGGTTCAAGAAGGTGACGGAGGCGTACGACGCGCTGTCCGACCCGCGCCGGCGCTCCACGTACGACGTGACTGGGCGCACCCCGCGGCCCCGGTGACGAGCGGCAGCGGAACCGCTTACGGTGGGAGCTCGACCACTTCCCTCGGTGGGCGGGCCCCCGCTTTGCACCTATAGGGAAGGAAGGCGGCGCTTCATGCCGTGGTTCAAGGTCGATGACGGGTTCCACTCTCACCGCAAGGTGATGCCGACGAAAGCAGCAGCTCTCGGGCTGTGGGTGGTAGCCGGGTCCTGGTCGTCGGCCAATCTCACCGAGGGATTCATCCCGGACTCTGTGCTACCCCGACTGATGCCCGGCGCGAAGAAGCTCGCGAACGAACTCGTCGTCGCAGGACTGTGGAAACGCGTGAACGACGGCCCTGACAGAGGGTTTGCTTTTCATGACTGGACTCATTACAACCCTTCCGCTGATGAGGTGCGCAGCGACCGCGAACGCGCGCGTGAACGCATGCGGAACCTGCGTGCGCGGCGCAGAGGACACGACGATCTAGCAGGGGAAATAGACGGTGCAGCTCCGACCACACCACCGGACGATCATGAAGGTGTTCGCGCGAACACCTCGCGAACGTTCGGGCGAAGTTCTGAAGAAGTTCGTAACCCCGTCCCGTCCCGTCCCGTCCCGTCCCGTCCCGACCCCTGAAAACTTCTCTAGTCAGTCATCAATCCCTCCGTACCCCGCGCGCGACCCCGACGACAGACAGACAGACGGACAGGACTTTTCAGCAGCAGACGAGACGGTCAAGCGCGAACTCGCTCCGCTCGCCGCGCAACCCATCACAGACCAGCAAGCCGCCCACATCAGGCGAACCATCCTCGGACGAGCACGAGGCACCGTGAAAAACCCCGCCCGATACGTACAACGCGCACTCCGCGCCAACCCCCACGAACACCTACCCCAGCCCGAACCCCTACCCGGAGCCCACCGCGGCGCCGGCCGCATGTGCCCCCACCACCCCTACATGCGCGAACCCTGCAGAGCCTGCGCAGCCGATCGCCTCGCCAACGACGCCTGACTACATAGCGATAAAGAATGAACGCTTTACGTAACCAACCGCAGCGCGATAGACAAACCACAGCGCGACTCGAAGGAGGGGGCAGCCGCGCAACGGAGAAGGGGCGTGCACACCACACGCCCCTTCTCCCAACCCCCACCACCACACAACCCGTCACTGACCCACCCAGGCCCAACACCACCTGGTCGTCGATGACGGGTTTTCGCATGTCCAAGACACCACGCGCGGAAAGCAGCACAGACCAGAAGCTAGAGACCGTCAAAAGACCTGACACAGTCCACACACGCAAACGAACAGGGGCACACCGGTACAAGGAGACACCGACACGCACACAAGCCCCCACAAGGGACTACAGCAGGTCTCCTACGTCAGGCAGACACACACCGGAGAGGTCCAGGACCTGACGATGCGGGTGGCTTGTCGCGGGTCTGTGGATCATGGTTCGAGCGGACTTGGAAGTTAGTTTCGCTAATTAACTACATGTCTTGGCAGGTCAGATACAGTCTAGGGGTATATCTGGGACTCCTGCTTAGTAACGTGTGTATAACGATGACTTGACACATCTTGCACCATCGTTATCCGGTAAACGAACGTGTGCAGCGTGAGAAGACACGAGGCAGTCAGGGCAGCGGGGGGCGCGCTTACGAGCGTCGCCGCCACCGCCGCAATCCTGGCTATCGCTGCGAGTGTCGCGCCGAGTAGCGCGGCCACGACCGCAACCATTGCGGTCCCCACGTGCGTCACGGTGACGCCTACGGCGCGGATCTCCCTACCGGGTGAGCCGCCCACGGTGATCGAAACCGTGATGCCGTTCCCGCTCTGCATGGACGTGATCGCGTTCACCGGTCCGACCGGTCCGCAGGGTCCGGCAGGTTCGCCCGGTCCTCAGGGTCCGCAGGGTGAGACTGGCCCGACCGGTCCGCAGGGTCCGGAAGGCCCGAAGGGTGACCAGGGTCCGGCAGGTCCGGCAGGTCCCCAGGGTCCGAAGGGCGAGCAGGGCAAGCAGGGCGAGACTGGCCCAAGCGGTCCCGCAGGTTCGCCCGGTCCGGAGGGTTCCAGCGGCCCGCAGGGCAACCCGGGCACGCCCGGCAGGGACGGGAACACCGGCAAGCCCGGTCCTACGGCCACGGTCACGCCTAGCGCGTCGAGCACCCGCCGCAACATGGCCAGGCCCAGCGCGGCCCCCGTCGCGACGGACACCCCCTGGTGGGACACGTGGACCACCGTCTCCGCGTGCCTGCTCATCGGCGCGCTTGTGGCCGCCTACGTGCTGCACCGACGCCGCAAGGCCGACAGCGCCAACGGAGCCGTAGACGCGGACAGCGGCGATGGCTGACAGATGCAGCGGAGTGAAGCGGGCCGCGAACTGCCAGCACCACGGCAAGGCGCACCTGTGCAACCTTCACCCCCGCCACCACCACCAGCGGCACCAGTGCGCATGCGGCGTCAGCTGGTAGCTGTAAGCGCCAGCGGAACCGCTGACTAAAACAACTAACCAACTAACCGCCCCGCACCGACCGGTGCGGGGCACCCCAACCGAAAGGCAAGATCCAAAGTGGCTACTCCGACCAAGCCGAACACCGCCGCAATCAAGGCCGACCTTGCGACCGTGCTCGGATGGTTCACCGTCATGGCGGACGGCACTTCCCGCCCCGCCGTGCTGATCGCTGAGACCGGCCGTATCAACTCCGAGGACAGCGCCAACAGCCCCGCGCGTCTGGCATGGCGTTGCAACGGCGCGCGTGTCCCGCTCGCGGGCATGCTGGCCGCTCTCAAGCGCGGTTGGGACGCGTCGCCGAAGTCCTGGCCGATCCTGCGTGACGTGACCCCCGCCGCTCTGGTGGACGAGGGAATCAAGCTCTACGGGCTCGACGAGGAGCACCCCGCCGCCTCATGGGACGGGGTTGCCGACCAGACCGACCGCGCGATCATTGCGGCCCTGTACCGCGCGACTCAGCCCGACGTCACCGCGCCGTTCGACCTGATCAAGTCGGCTCTCACGCCCGCCCCCGAGTCGGAGAAGGGCAGCAAGCTCTCTGACGAGCAGCGCGAGTTGGTGAACGCGGTCATGAACCTCTCGGACACCAACCCCGCGCGCGCCGCGCTCATGGCCTCGCTCACGGACGAGGGACGCGCCGAAGTCGAGCGCCGCACCAAGGCCAAGGCCGAGAAGGAAGCCCGCCGCAAGGCCGCCAAGGCGGAGGCGGACGCCAAGGCCAAGCCCGCCGACAAGGCCGCCCCGAAGAAGTAACCCCCACCCCGCGCCCCCACGCGGGGCGCGGCACCCCACCACCACGGGAGACACCAGCATGAACCCGATCAAGCGAGGCGCGGCCTACGTCGCCGTAGAGGCCACGCAGGAGGCCCGCCAGGCGTTCGACGCGCACCCCGCAACGTGCCGCGCGTGCATGTGGCACAAGCCGTGCGACACGCGCGCCACCCTTCAGCGCCAGGTCTACATGGCCAGCCAGACCGCGCGCGCGGCGCTACTGGAGTACGCGCCGCAGGGCAGCACCGTCGAGTACCACGGGGCAGCCGTTCACCTTCACGGCGTGTGGCGAGTGTCCGACACGTGCCGTACGTCGCTGCACACGTCGTATCTCCTGCACGCGGAGCGGTCCGGCGCGATCATCGACGACGTGTCTCTAGACGACATCCGGCAGCCCATCGAGCCGGAGCCGTCCGGAGTGCTGGCAGCCGTGCGCCGCGCGGTTGCCGAGATCACGCGCCTACTGGCCGCGTGTGGGTTCCTCCTGCACGTCCGCGTGGACGCGCACGAGGGAACCGTGAGAGTCGAGTACGACGCGCCCATGTTCGCCCGGTACGACCAGCAGGCCCGCTACGCGCGCACGCACGCCACCGGCCGAGCGCAGGAAGACGCGTCCTACGTGGTGAACGCGCTCGCGTCACTGCGCAGCATGAGCACCCTCGCGCGGACCAACGCGCTACGCGAGGTGAACGCGATCACGCGCAACGCGCAGACCACGCGCGAACGCGTCGAGAACCGACCGACCGCGCGACCGCGCGCGTAGCGCGAACGAGATCACGCGCGACTCCGCGCGCCAGCCAGGCGCGCGGAGTTTTCGCGCGCTCGAAAACATTTTCAAAGTTGGAAACTGTCCCTCTTCGGCTTGGTTCACTCGGAAAGGAGTTGATCTTGTACTGTTGTGGGTCGTCTCGGAGGGGGTGGGTTGTGGCTGGTCAGGTGTGTGTGGGTCCGTGCAACAGCGGGGCGCGGAGGTTGTGGGTCGCGTTCCTCAGGGCTCGGGAGGAGCATGCGGATGCGGTCGACAAGTGGGTGGAGGAGGGCTGCGAGGGGGAGCCGCCGCCTGAGCCTGTGGAGCCGGTGGTTCGGTGGTGGGTGGGGGAGCCGTTGGTGTGTGGTCGGTGTCGGGCGACGACGAGGCGGGCGTTGCTGGAGGTGGATGCGCTGGCGGCCGTCGTGTCTGCGCGGGGGGATGGGTTGAGGCCTGCGTCGAGGTGGTCGAGGGTGTCGGGTTCGCGGCCGAGGCCTGCGGTGTCTCCGGATGCGGAGTTGCTGGATGTGTTGGTGGGGGAGTTGCTGGAGTTCGAGGACCTCGCGCGGGAGGAGTTGGGTTGCGCGCCGAGGGTGCGGGGTGCGCGGTCGGGGCTGGCGCGGTCGCGGTCGGTGGGGTGGCTGGTGGAGCAGCTCGCGGGGGTGCTGGCGGTGGAGGGGTTGTCGGTGGTGAGTGCGCTTCGGTCGGCCGAGGGTGAGCCGATGGGCCTGGTGGAGTGGTCGCTTGGGTGGGAGGAGCGGCTGCGGGCGGTGGTGGAAGACGAGCCGAGGGGTGCGTCGCCGGCACGGTGCCGGTGTGGTGAGCGGTCGCTGCGGTGGGATGCGCGGGTGGGGTTCTTCGTGTGCGGGACATGCGGGAATCACGTCAGCGAGGTGGAGGAGCGGGGCCTGGTCGCAGAGGAGGCTGGGTAGTCGTCCCGTCATGATCATGGAGCTATAGCAGGTTGTCGCCGGGCATCGGGCGGACGGCACGGGTTCGCCGTTCGTCTCTCAGCTCTTCCATTCGTGTCGGGACGGAGAGCCTAAGGCTAGCGATCTCCTGCGTAAGGAGGCGGATGTACATCTGTGCCAGTTTCCGCCGCCGCCACCGCCAAAGACGCTCACGGTTGAGGTCCTTCTCCGCGAATTGGCCTACCTCCCAGATTTCCTGCACGACAGGGACACGGTCGTGCGCGAAAACGGTCCAGTGCGAACCAATATGCCCGTTGTCACGCCCTTGGAGATACTTCATTTTCATGGTGAACTGCAAGAGGAACTGCCGGTCAGCGTGTTTAAGAAGTTTGCTGCGTTCAAGCCGAACGCACGCCAGGTCAAGGCAATCCTCGTAGGTCTGGGGCTCGGCTCGCGGGGGCGGAGTGTCTCTATTCTCAGCTTGTTGGCGAGATTGTTGGCGCAGCGCCAGCCAGGCGACGGTCGAGGAGATGACGGCAGCTGCTGCGGAGGCAAGGGTGCTAATGCCCGCTGCATCTAGGCCGGTGCTGATGTGCGCGAGCTGGATTCCGGCGGCTGCGAGGAGCGCCAGGACCGCTAGTGCCAGAAGTGTCGTTGTCCATGACCAGTGGGGTTTGCGCATGAGGTGTCCTCGTTCGCAGGCGATGAACCGCGTCACTTGTCACGATAACTGTCTGTCCTCGTGGGCGTCCGGCGTTTGTTGTGGGGTGGAGGAGCGGGGCCTGGTCGCCGACGAGGCGGGCGCGTGAGCCGATTAGAGCTCGCGCTGGCGGGACGGATCGGGCAGCGACTCACATTCGGCGAGCTCCTGTAGCTCTTGCAGAATGCTCGATGGGCGGGTGGTCAGGATGGGGTGACGGCGCAGGTTTTCCACGTCGAGCTGGCTCAGCTCACGCCGCACGACCTGTCCGGCGTGCTTGACGACGAGGAGCGTCCCGGAGTGGATGACGGCTGATTCGACGTTCTCCAGCGCCTGCATTACTGCGGCGAAAGCCTCCGCCTGCATCTTGTCCACCTCAGCTTGGCGGGTATCTATGCCGTAGAGGCTCGCGGTCCTGGCGGCGAACTTCACCCCGTTGTTGACGTCCTCCTCAGTGGGGTTCTTGACCCTAGCGACAAGGGCTTTCCACCAGGACCCGACGACCGGATTACCCTCGTAGATGATCTCAGCGCCTTGCGTTTTTAGCCACGCCCGCACCGCGCGTTCCACGTCACGGCTGGCGGCGAGTTCGCGGTTGGGGTCGCTGTCGTTCAGGTAGATGGTGACAGGCCCCGTGCCGGGCTCGTCCAGGACAGCGTTGCGTGTGCGTCCCTCGTAATCGATGACGAAGTTGTAGGCGAACGGGTGCTCTCTCCGTGAGAGGCTTGCGACCTCGACGAGGTTGCGTCGTCCAAAGCGGTGTGCACGTCTGACTGTCGAATCAGCCGTCATGATGGAGTCGGCGATATCACGCGCGATAAGCCAGGGCCGGATGCTCTCCCCGTCGCCTCCGATCTCTTCCAAGAGTTCCGTAAGTTCGCGGATGTCCGATATGTCCCGGGCGGGCGATGACTCTGCGCTCTCAAGAATTTCGTTCCGCGCGTGTACCAGCGTCCCCACAAACATTGCCTCGACGGTGTCGCGGATGACAAGAGATCGACTGGAGTACTCGGCGAGGTGGCGCGCCAATTCCCAACCCCGGTAGGCAAGGTTGTTGTACCCCGGGGGCACGTTCAGCTTGGAGAGCAATTCGCGCAGCTCATCGCGGGTGGGAATTGCGAATCCGGTGAGGATTTTGTCAAGCCGTGTCGTGGAAATCCCGGTGGAGCGCGACAACTCGCTCAGAGGCTGCCGACTCTCGATGATGATGTTGTCAAGTCCATCGGCGAGCAAACTGGCGGGGGTAGGGGGCTGTCTACGGCTTGAGCTGTCAGACATGGTGGCTCCTGTCCCGGCGTTGATCCGAAGGGTTCGATTGTTTCGCTGCTGGATGCGATCTTCACAGAGTTTCGCAAAATGGTGGGCGGCGTATGGATGGGCGCATAAGGGGTTCCGATGGCGTTGCGCCAGGCTGGGAGGGTGTGTAACACTTTGCGCCGACAGGTGTGGTGTGCCTGTTGCACGGTCGCAGGCTTGTGACCTGCGGAAACACCGATGAAGCGCTGTAGGCGATTCTGAGACGTCGAATCGCGCGCCTACCCCTTCCTATGCGAGCGCTTCTGCTCGCCTGTCTGCGTTGACTACAGCAAGTCTTTTTCGCGTGGTCACGCGTCCGAAACGCGCCCAGCACGCACACCTTCGCCCTTTTGCCCGAATTCGAGGAGGACGGCGTGCGCCTAGCCACGGCACGGCAAGCAGCAACTCACCTCGACCGCGAGCCGGGCACCATCCGTCAATGGGCGCGCCGCTACCAGGCGCGAGCCCTCGGCCGGGCCGGCCGCGAGGTTGTCTACGATCTCGCCGACCTGGCCACGATCGAGGGCTGCATCTGGCGCGGCGACCCCGTACCTCTTACAGCGGAAGACCGTGACGAGCTCCGCAACCAGCTCGCCCGCGCGGCCGCGTAACCCGCCTCGACCACGAAAGGCCCCTCATGCAGATCAAACCCCGCGTCCGAATCACCGGCGCCGAACGTGCCCAGCTCGCCCAGCACATCGCCGGCCGCTACCAGGCGGGCGAGCCCATCCGTGCGCTCGCCCTGTCGATCGGCCGCTCGTACGGGTTCGTGCACCAGCTCCTCGAGGAGGCGGGCGTCGATCTGCGTCGCCGCGGCGGCGACAACCGCAAGGCGACGACGGAGGCAACAACCTCGACGGGAGCGGAGCAGTGACCCCGGAGCAGGCCGCCGACAAGGCCGCGGCGCTCCTCGACGACGCCTCCAAGCACCTCCACGACACCGTGCACGTCCACTCGTGCGTGGCCGTCGCCGACGCGTGGATGCGGCTGCACATGGTCCTCGCGACCGGCGCGGCCATGCACTGGGGCGACATGTTCCCCGAGCGGCACTAGCCTCGCGCGCCGGTGACGTCCTGGTCCTCATCGAGCCCTGCTCGACTGTCAGATGACGCAGTTTGGGCAAGCCGTGTGGAGCTGGGCATTACCAAATCTCAGCCCTTGTGCTTCACGCTAGAAGTGATCGTCAAGTCGGCGATCACTTCCTGAAAGGTATTAGCCTTCCAATGATCGAAACCAACGGTCTCACCGACGACCTGGTGTTGCTCGCCGTCCGTCGCGACGGTGGAAAGCGGCCCGAGCCGCCCGCTACCTGGGCACTGGCCAGCGACACCGGTCTCGGGCCGCTCCTGGAGGCCAAGGCCCGCGCGCGGTTGCACGAGCGTGGCTACGACTCCGACATGTCGCACTACACGCTGTACGCCGTGGACCAGCGCGACTACCAGCAGGCCGACGCAGACAGGCTGCGCAACGGCAACCGCGACGCGGATATCGTGCACACGGCGTTCGGCGTCAGCGCGAGGACGATCATCGCTGTCCGTCAGGCCGCCGGCCGGTGGCGCGATAGCCTCACGGCCTCCTGATTGGCCCGCGCCGCGGCCCGTCGCGCTGCACTGCGCGGCGGGCCGCGCCGCGCAGTGCCCTCGCGAGCAGGCCGAGGGGGTACACCCCCCAGAATCCGGAAGGTCGTCGTACCGGTTTCCGACTCTGGTCTGTGAGCTAAGCTCAAGATCTTTAGCAAGTGGTCATAATCCAGCTTATGTCCATAGATCATTTTTGTTAGGCTGGGAGAGCTCTCACCCCTCCACCCGAAGAGACGATCATGCCCCGCGCTAGCAACAGCGATCCTCAGGGCCGACCTGCCATGGCAAGTCAGGTGGCCGTCGATGGCACCGCCGGAGAAGACCTATATGAGGTCGCTGTCCTGGCCGAACATCAGGACGGCACCCGAGGCTGGGCCACCGTTTGCTCGCTCCCAATACGCCAAGTCGCCGAACTCATGGCCAAAGCACATGTCACCCGTGTGGACATCGAGGTCGAGGCGGTGCAGATCCGACACAAGGGAGTGGTCGTCGCCGACTACCGCCCAGACCATCATGGTGAGGACGCGCCGTGACGGCCGACCTGGTACCCGAGCACGGCGGCACGCTCGCATTCCCGCCGCCCCTGCTCGGCTTCGCACAGGACACGACGATGGCATGGCTGCTGTCGTACGACTCGCCGAACACGCGCGACGCCTACCGGCGCGAGATCGAGCGATGGTTCGCGTTCTGCACCGAGACCGGCCTCGACCCGCTGAAGGCGCGCAAGAAGCACGGCGACGTCTACAAACGGTGGCTTGAGCTCCAGGCAGGGAAGCCGATCCCCGCGAAGACGATGGCGCGCCGGATCTCGGCGGTGTCGTCGTGGTACGACTACCTGGCGTATGAGGACGTCATCGAGGTCAACCACCTCAAGGGCACTCGCCGGCCGAAGGTGCCGCGTAACCACTCCGAGACGACTGCGCTGACTCGCGACGAGGCGCACGATCTGGTGGCGGCGGCCGACGTCGACTTCGGGCCGGCTCGGCTGCGCACCGCGGCGTTCATCCGGGTGCTGGTGCACACCGGGATCCGGGTGGAGGAGGCGATCGCCTCCGAGTTGGACGCGCTCGGTTGGGCGCGCGGGGTGCGGACGCTGCGGATCGTCGGCAAGGGCGACAAGCCCAAGATCCGCCGCCTGCCCGTGGAGACCGCGTACGCGCTGGACCGGTACCTGGAAGATCGGGCGCGCCGCGCCGGCGTCGAGGTGTCCGAACTGTCGGGGCGGATCTTCGTGACGGACACGGGCGGTCGCTTCTACCGGTCGTCGGCGTCGAAGCTGGTCGAGCGGATCGGTCGCCAGGCCGGGATCGAGGCGAAGGTTACCCCGCATGTGCTGCGGCATACGTGGGCGTCGATCGCGAAGGACCTGGGCGCGTCGCCGACCGACATCAAGGAGGCCCTCGGCCACGAGGACCTGAACACGACGATGCTGTATCTGCATACGGCGAACCAACTGGAAAGGGATCCTTCCCAGTTGGTGGCGTCGGTACTGGAGTAGGGAGGCTGGCGTGCCCAGGTCGAGGACGAGGTCGAACGCGCTGGACAAGGCGGCGTGGATGCACCACTGCGGCGCGATCAACCTGGGCATGTGGGCCAAGCGTGCGGTCTGCGGCGGGTGCCGGTCCTCGGTGGACCATGCCGAGGATGTCGAGCAGTACCGGCTGGTCCGCGCCTGGTGATGCCGGTGAGGTGCGGGCAAGTGCGCACCGGCCGAGCGGTCCGCGAGGAAATGTTGGCGCTCCTCGAAGTTGCCACCTGGACGAGGCTCCGAGCTGCGCATTGACAAGTAGGTTGAGCGAGATCTGGCCTAGGGTGCGTATCGAAGATGGCAAAA
Organism: Nonomuraea sp. NPDC049784; assembly: GCF_040659615.1. Taxonomy (NCBI): domain Bacteria; kingdom Bacillati; phylum Actinomycetota; class Actinomycetes; order Streptosporangiales; family Streptosporangiaceae; genus Nonomuraea; species Nonomuraea sp. NPDC049784. Next base: position 38,171 of record NZ_JBFAMX010000006.1, on the reverse strand, counting down.
GCCGGGACCCTGGCCGAACTCGTGCTTGGTTTGCGCGACGTTTCGTCTCATCAAGCTGGCGCGTGATCACGAAGCAGTAGTTGCTCCACATGCAGGTCAGGGACCGGATTCGGATGGCATTGCCTGGAGTCGTATCCGGGGGCGAGGTAGCGGTCATTTCTCGGGGCCGAGCAGTTCGGCCACGACGCGCAGGTCGTCCGGCGCCGCCGTCAGCTCGAAGTCGTCGAGCTCGGGGTGGATACAGAGGAGTGCCATGTACATCGGGTACGGGCGTACCTCCTTCCGTTCCGACTTCTCGAGTTCCCGCCAGGATCGGACGGACGCGCCGGTCAGGTCGATCTCCTCGTAGGGCCCGCGCCAGGTCATGCGGCGCTCGACGTACCGGAGGGTGCCCGTCTGCCACAAGGCTCCCTCCCGCACGGCCATGGCGACGATGAGCCTGAGCGAGCCGACCTCGGCACCGACGGCCAGCGCGGCCTCCACCTTCGCCCTGGTGCTAGCGGCGCGGCGGCGCGTCAATGCCGGGAACACGAACCCGGTCAACAGGACCGCCATCAATCCAAGGGCCTGTAACGCCACATCCATCCAGCCATCGTCGCACCCGCCTCCACAACTGAACAGATCAAGGACTGCGCCACCTCTGATGAGATTCCGCCATATCGAGTGAGACAGGACAGACGTGACCTGCGTGTTGACACCACGAGCCGGTCTATTGCCACCTTCGTGACAACTCGCATGAGCAACTGCCAACTTCGGCGCGCAAGGACAGGAAAGCTGCGCTGATCAGACCGGAACACGCGAGATAGGCACGCTGTAGTCAACGCTGAGCGTCTATCTCGCGGGTCCACATGCTAGGGGATAGGTCCGCGACACGACGTCTCAGAGACGCGCTGGGCGTGTTTCCGCAGGTCAGAGCATCGCGAACACCGTGATCGTTAAGCGTGGTGCGGTGCGTTTCCGCAGGTCAGACATCGCACCGCGCGACACAAGCGACAAGCGCGCAGATTAGGCGCTTGTGTCCGATTTGACGTAGTCTCCTTGCCGTGAGCGTCTGGCACGGGCCCCGCGGCATCGAAGTAGAGGTCATCGTGCTCGACCAGCGCCCACGCTTCCGCGTCATGCAGACCGTCCACGGCCGCCGCTACCTGCTGGCCTACTGCTCCCGCGTCCAAGAGGTCGCCCAGCACGTCAGCTTGGCCGACCTGGTCGAGGTCATCGACTTCCCGGCCTAACGCGACAGTCCCCTGTCACTGCGTGAACCGGGGAACCTGCTTGTACCGGCCGCGCAGCGCCTCGGCGGGCACCTGGTGCAGCTCCTCACCAGGCACCCACTCAACGAACTTCTGGTGGAGCTCCCCGGCGTCCGTCCGCGTGGTCACCACCCACATCACCAGGCCCTCCCACTGGTCAGGGCCGACGCGCCGCCACGCGAGCAGGAACACGCTCCTGCGGTAGAACTCACCGGGCGGCGCGTACGCGACCAGCGGCGGAACCGTGACCGGATACGCCTCCTCGTCGTACGGGTTCGGCCTGCTCACGCGTTCGTACACCTGATCGAATCGTCCACTCCATAACCATAGCGAGGAGGGTTCCCGTGGCGCTGCGCCCTCCGTTCCAGTACTACGGCGCTAAGGGCAGACTCGGCCCGTTCCTGGCCAGCCTGCTCCCCAAGCACGAGGTGTACGTCGAACCCTTCGCGGGCAGCGCCGCGGTGTTCTTCGCCAAGGACCCCGTCCCGATCGAGACGATCAACGACATCAACGGCGACCTCGTCGCCTTCATGAAGACGCTCCGCGACCAGCCCCGCGCCCTGATCAGGGCGATCGAGCTGACGCCGTACGCCCGCGCCGAGCACCAGGCCGCCAAGCTAGGCGACACCACCGCCTCCGACCTGGAGCGCGCCCGCCGCTGGTGGATCCAATGCACCCAGTCCCGCAGCGGTGAGGCTGGCGCGTCATGGCGGCGGCCGACCTCGAGGACGCGGGTCAACAACCCGGCCGGCTCCAAGCGTGCCGCCGCGGCGTTGCGCTGGCACGCGGCCCGGCTGCGGGAGGCGTTCATCGAGCAGGTGGACGCGTTCGAGCTGATCGAGCGGATGGACTCGCCGCAGACCGCGATGTACGTGGACCCGCCGTACCTGCGCTCCACCCGCAACGCGTTCGGGCCCGGCCACTACGTCAAGGAGATGGACCGCGAGCCCGAGCACGAACGGCTCCTGCAGCTCCTCGTCGAGTGCAAGGGCGCCGTGGTGCTGTCCGGGTACCGCTCGGAGATGTATGACGAGCTGCTCGCCGACTGGCGGCGGATCGACTACCGGGTGCGAGCCTCCAGCTCGGACGAGCGCAGGCACGCTGTTGAGTCGGTGTGGGTCAACCGCTGACCTTCGGTCCCATGCGGTATTTCATCCGCCCGATTTCGATACTGCCATCACGGGGTCCGACATCGAGCTTTCCAAGTGGTTTGGGAAGGGTGGCGCTGTCCAGGGCTCTGATCAGCTCCTTGGCACGCTTTATGGCTTCCTCGGGCGTGCCCACAGTCATCGTGATGGTGATGTTGTCCTCAGGCGTAATCACGAGGAGGTTCTTTGGGGCTCCTTCATTCTTTGGGAATGCGTTGGCGCCTGGCTGTAGCTGCTGGCGGGCCTGCACTCCCCACAGAAGGCGCAGCAACAGGACAGTGTGGTGCGCCCATGCGATGCTTGCCCCGATCATGAACAGCAGTGCCGTGGCGAGCTTGAGCAACTTGCCTGGCCTGCTGTCGATCAGCGCTTCGAGTTCTTCTGCTCGAACCTCAGCGCGTCGTGCGTCGAGATAACGCAGGTTGGCGGACCAACGAACGAGCCGCTTGGCCACCCACGGAGCAATCTCGGTTCCTTCGGCGATGAGTACGCCCACGATGAGCATCACAATCTCGGTGTTCATCAGCCACCGGCCAGCAGCGTACGGAACTGAGCTAGTGCAGAGAACCCAAACGAAGGCTTCGTCTTCAGTGTGGCGGAGCGGCGTTCCGTGAGGAGTGCGCGGGCTGCGGGAGCTCCTTCGCCTGTGAGTTGATAGAAGCGGCGCCGCGGCCGGTTGGCGTCTGGGTCGAGTTCCTCCCATTCGCCCGTGATCCATCCGGCGTCTTCGAGTCGGTCGAGGGCGCTGTAGACGGTCGGCCCTGACCGCTTAGTCTGCTTCATGATCGCCCAGCCGTGGATCTTCTCGCCATCCTTGTGGGCGCGGAGCAGCACCTCTAGCACATCCAGCGTCGGCTGGGTGATGCGTTGTAGACCTGCCATGCCCTTATCTTACCTACTCAAAATAAGCGATGCGCGCCGAAAGAGGAGACGCTAATCATGGACATCAAGGAGTACCAGCACGCGCCGGAGCTCATCGAGGCCGTGCAGGTCGTCGGCGCCGAGGTCGAGGAGGTCGTGTCCTGGATCAACACGTACTCCCATCTGAAGGGCATCGTCGGGCAGACCGCGCTCCGGGGCCGATCGGGTGAGTACGTGGACATCCAGACGCCGGAGGGTATGCGACGTGCGGTCCTTGGCGACTACGTGTGTCACGACGGTTCGGGCGAGTTCTGGCCCGTCCCGAAGTCGATCTTTGAGCGCCGGTTCGCGCTGCTCGCCGGCGGCGGCGAGTAGTGCGCATCCACGTTCTCCGGCTGCCGCTGGTCGAGATGGGCGGCATCCACGAGGAGCCGTTCGCGCTGATCGCGGACCAGTTTCACGGTGACGCGGCGTGCCAGCAGACGCTTATGGCGTTCGCGGAGCAGGCGGGCGCACGGGCGCTGTGGGTGACCGTCGAGATCGTCGAGCCGCCCGTACCGGCCGTGCTGGACACCGTGGCGCTTGATGACGACCACCTTGAATACTGACCTGCGGAAACGCGCAAAGCCGCAGGTCAGACTAATCGACTACTTGGCCCTCCCGGGGGCGGCAGGGGAGAGCTGATGGCGAAGATCGCGCCGCAGGAATACCGGATGGTCGCGGTCGGCGACCTCGAGCCGCACCCGGACAATCCGCACCGTGGCGACGTGGACGTGATCGTCAAGTCGATCAAGAAGCACGGCTTCTACGGGTCCGTCGTCGCGCAGAAGTCGCGGATGCGGATCGTCGCCGGTGAGCACCGCTGGCGCGGCGCCGTCAAGGCGGGGCTCAAGCATGTGCCCACGGTCGTCATCGACGTGGACGACGAGACCGCGAAGAGGATCATGCTCGCGGACAATCGCCTGGCCGAGTACGGGGAGTACGACGACGCCAAGCTTGCCGAGCTGCTATCAGGCCTGCCTGACCTCGACGGCACCGGTTGGCGGGACGAGGACCTGGCGGACCTGCTCGACGACCTCGGCGACGACATCGAGATCGTGCAGGACGAGCCCGCCAGTCCCAGGCCCGCGCCCGCCCCGACGCCTGCCCCCGCGGTGGAGGACCTCGACGACGAGGACGACCAGCCCGACGTCCAGGACGACGACGAGCCCGAGGACGACGAACCCGAAGACGAGGGCGACGACGTCGGGCCGGCCGCAGCCTCCGCTCCACCTCCTCGGCCTAAGGCGGGATCGACCGTCGAGCTGATCGTGCCGCTGACGGCCGCGCAGCATGACGAGGTGACGGGCCTGATCGCGGACATCCGGAGCCGGGACGGTGAGGCGCCGCTTGCGGAGATCGTGATGGCGGCGCTGAGGACACACGCAGAGCGCCAGCGGTAACGCTGACAGAACAGGAGAGGCGGCCCCCTCATGGCTGAAGATCCCCAGGTGAAGCTGGCGCGGCATGAGCGCCGCTACCAGGCGCTTCAGATGCGGATCGCCGGGGTCAGCAACGCTGTGATCGCTCAGCGTCTCGGCTACTCCTCGCCGCAGCTCGTCTCCAAGGACGTCACGAACGCGCTGAAGAAGGCCGCCAAGCAGGAGGCGATGGCGGCTGAGGAGCTGCTGCACCTGGAGATCAACCGGCTCGACCGCATGATGGCGTCGGTCTGGCCGAAGGTCATCAAGGGCGAGGTCAACGCTGTCGAGGCCGCCCTGAAGATCGTGAACAAGCGGGCGTCCCTGCTGGGCCTGGACCTGATCAACCGGAATGGCGCGGCCGACAACGACATGGCCAGCCTGCTCGGCAACATGCTGCTCCAGCTGCAGGATCGGCACCGGGTGCCCGACCCTGACACGGACTTCATCGTTCAGGCCGACGTCGTCCGGGGTGAGATCGAGTACGACGACGACGGCGGCGAGGCATGAGCGGCCTGGGCCTGGCGGTCAAGCTGTCGCCGAAGCAAGAGAGGTCGATCGCCGAATCGACGGCTCGCCTGAACATCTGGCAGGGGGCTATCCGGTCGGGGAAGACCATCGCGTCCCTGATCCGCTGGGTGATCTTCGTGGCGAACGCTCCGCGCGGCGGAAGCCTGGTGGTCGTCGGCAAGACGAGCGACACCGTCGCCAGAAACGTCTTCGAGCCGTTGACGGACCCCGCGATCACTGGCCCGATCGCCAAGCGGATCACCTACACGCGCGGCGCCCCGACCGCGATGATCTTGGGCCGCCGCGTCGAGATCGTCACCTCGAACGACGCCCGCGCCGAAAACCGGCTGCGCGGCATGACGGCGGTCGGCGCGTACGTGGACGAGATCACGCTGATCGAGCGGGCGTTCTGGGACATGCTCCTGTCCCGGTTGAGCGTGAAGGGCGCGAAGCTGTTCGGCTCCACCAACCCGGACGCGCCGTCGCACTGGCTGAAGAGGGACTTCCTCGACCGCGCCCACGAGCTCGACTTGCGGTCGTGGCATTTCCGCCTCGACGACAACCACTCGCTCGACCCGGCGTACGTCAAGGCCCTGAAGTCGGAGTACTCCGGGCTCTGGTACAAGCGCTTCATCGACGGGCGCTGGGTCATGGCCGAGGGCGCCATCTACGACATGTTCGACGATGACAAGCACGTTGTCCGCGAACTGCCGACGATGGAGAAGTGGCTCGGCGTCGGCGTTGACTACGGCACAACCAACCCTTTCGCGGCGCTGCTGCTGGGGGTGTCCATCCCCGACCGGGAGGGGCAGCGCCGTATCTATGTCGCCTCCGAGCTGCGCTACGACTCGCGTGCCGAACGACGCCAGCTGACGGACAGCGAGTACAGCGAGCGGCTGACGGACTGGCTGGACCACATCCCCGGCACGTACGGGCCAGGCACGCACGGAGTCAGACCGGACTGGCTGGTGGTGGACCCCTCGGCGGCGTCGTTCATTCAGCAGCTGTACCGGGACCGCTACCGGCCCATGCAGGCCGATAACGCCGTCTTGGACGGCATCCGCACCGTCTCGAACGTGATCTCAGCCGACCACCTGCGGGTGCACGAAAGCTGCCGCGGGCTGCTCGACGAGATAGCCGGGTACGCGTGGGACGAGCGCAAGGCCGAGAAGGGCGAGGACTCGCCGGTCAAGGTCGATGACCACTCCGTCGATGCCCTGCGCTACGCCCTCCACACCACGCAGGCGGCATGGCTAAGGCTCCTCGAACCCGTCCCCGTCTTTTAGACGCGCACCCCGGACATGCGGCCGGTTGTGGCGGCCTGGCCGCCCGGAGGTGCGTCGCTCCGCGCGACTTCCCCGTACGCGCGTCGAGCACCCGGTGCGACCCCGGCCCCCGCTGTTGAGGGGCAGCGCGGGGCCGGGGCCGCACCGCTGGACCTGATCACCCCCGACTCGAGGGAGGGCCTCGTGGCCGACTTCACCTTCAACATCGCGCTGGGCCGCATCACCGAGCTGCACAACCGTGTCCGCGCCAACGACCCAGCCGGCTGCGCGCTGCTCGTGGTGGCCCTGGCCGCCGCTGGCCTGGAGACTGACGCCGTCCTGAAGGACAAGGACACGCTCGCCGACGTCGTGGCCGGCACCACCAACGAAGTCACGGCGGGCAACGGGTACGCGCGCAAGGTCCTCGTGGCGGCCGACCTCACCGCCGCGGTGCCCAACGACGCCAACGACTGGGTGGACGTTGACATCCCCGACCAGACATGGCCGCAGGTCCTGGCCGCCGGCGGGCAGTGGGCCAAGCTGCTGGTCTGCTACCGGCCGTCCGCGGCCGCCACCGACGCGCAGATCGTGCCCCTGACCGCGCACGACTTCCCGATCACCCCGGACGGGTCCGACGTGGTCGCGCAGATCGCCGCGGCGGGCTTCTTCCGGGCGCAGTAGCGTGGCGGTCCGTTACGCCGCTGCTGGCCAGCACCACACCACGTCGCTTAGCCTCGGGTCGCTGACGGCGTTCACTGTGTCGTGCTGGGTGAAGATCAGCGTCGATCGCAATGTCATTTCCACGGTGTGGACTATCGACGGTGGCAGCGCCAGCGACTACGTCAGCCTGCGCACCAACAGCGACGGGACGACCGTGCGCGTGCTGATCGACGGTGTGTCCGTGGCCAGCCGGACCTTCACCCCGGGTGTCTGGTACTTCGTGGCGGTCTCGTTCGGCGCCAGCGGTGGTTTCATGACCTCCCGCGCGGAGGGGACCGGCACGTTCAACGTGGACACCTGGACGACGGTGAAAACCGTGAATGCCATCATGCTCCGGCTGGGCGTGGCATCGGACGATACCGCGTGGCTGAACGGGTGCCTTGCTGCGGTGAAGGTGTGGGCCGCGGCTCTCACCCAGGCCGAAGCTCAGGCGGAGTACGGCGACCACTTTCCGCAACGCACCGCTGGTCTTGCCAGTGCCCACGCCCTCTACCGGACGGAGACGACCGACTACAGCGGCAATCGTCGTTCCCTGTCCGGAGGTACCGGGGCGACCGCTGCGAGTAGCCCGCCTATCAACTGGGGCGGCACGCCGATCACGGTCGTGACGGAGGACTTCGAGGACACCAGCTATCCATTCAGCCTGTCCGGGAACTGGTCGCGCAACAGCACAAATCCGCAGGCTGGGAGCTGGTCCTTCAAAAGCGCGGTGATCTCCGACAACGGCACTACCAGCGTCGCGATCACTGTTCCGGCTGGATGTGACCGGCTGCGGTTCTGGTACCGGGTCAGTAGCGAAGCGGGTTACGACTTCTTCCGATTCCTGATCGGCGGCGCAGAGCAGTTCAACGCCTCAGGACCGAATGGAGCGTGGATACAGGCCGCCGAGTACACAGTGACGCCGGGCGGCACTGTGACCTTCCGCTACACCAAGGACAGCTCAAACGCTGACCCTGTGGGCGGCATCGATGCGGCGTTCATCGACAACATCGAGTTCTACGCCTCAACCCCGCCGATCACTCCGGTGGCGCTGCCCGCGAAGAACAACTTCGACGGCGGCATGACCTCCAAGCAGATCCTGCCGACTACTTCGGGTGGGGTGAGCGGGACAGCGTTCACCGAAGTCGCCGGAAACATGATCTTCGTGGATCCCGGGATGCGCGGGAGCGCCTATTGCGCGTACAACCTCACTACGACTGCCGATGGCCGGATGAGCTGGAGGTACACGCCTCCGGCTGGGGATTCGATCTGCGGCCGGCTGTATATCAACCTCACAGGGTCGGATGATCTCAAGGCCGCGAGGGCGGTGTTCGGGCTGACCGGCCCGTCCGGTGTGGTGTCGAGGGCGTGGATAGACCCGTTCACCAGGCGCATCACCGTACGCACGGGCGACCTGGTGACGGGGACTCAGGCGGTTGTCACCGGTACCGATATCCCGTACGACCAGTGGGCGCGGCTTGAGTTCCGCTACACCATCGACGCGTCCGGCAACGGCACGGTCGAGGTGTGGACCTACCTCACCGCCGACTCGCTCACGCACACGAACTACGTCATCTCGCCGTCCACCGCGTGGCCGGGAGGAAAGCCGTACCAAGCTGACTTCTTGTGCTGGCAGGATACGACCGCCTGGTGGACGCTCGACGACGTCGCGATCGGCGCCACCAAGCTCGGCCCGTCCATCAACATCGCGCAGGTCGGCCGTGTGATCGGCAGCGGCACAGCGTTGCCGATCACCGCACGCAAGATCCGCGCCGTGGGGCCGGCCTCGGGTGTCGAGACCGTCGCCGTGGCGCGCTCTATGCGGATGCGGCAGCTCGGCGCCGCTGGTGAGTCGGGCGGCGCAGCCGCACTGCGGCCGCAGAAGCTTCGCACGGTGGGGCAGGCTGCGGAGGCTGGCGATCCGGCCAGAGCCGCTGGGGCGCACGCGCGCACGCTCGGCCGCGCCGGCGAGTCCGGCGCGGCGCAGTTGGTGATCCCCGCGACTGGTCCGGTTCTCAGGGCGGCCAGCGAGATCAGCGCGGCGCTGCCGGTCACTGCGGTGAAGGTGCGTCATGTCGGCCTGGCGACGACCACTGATGGGGTGCAATCGGCCAGGGCCGTTCGCCGGAGGCTGCTCGGCGTAGCCGCTGAGATGAGCTCGTCGAGCCTGCTGACCCGCGTCAGGAGGCGGGGCGTCGGCCAGGCGGCCGAGACCAGCCGGGTCGAGCGGATCGGAACCGGCTTCGTGGTGACGGTCGTCGAGGCCGACACCGCGTTGCCGATCACGCCGCTGCTGTATCGCGGTGGCCCGTTCACCGGCGTTGACGGGCCGCGCAGGACGTGGGGCGCCAGCTTGTCCCCGCGCGGCTGGAGCGTTGACCCGCCTCGCCGTACCTGGTCCGCATCGCACACGTAAGGAGCCCGTGGTGGGGGAATCGATCTCGTCGCTGTCGCGCGAGTACTTGCCGTTCTTCGTGCGCGGCGCAACGGGCGTGGAACAGGTCGAAGTGGCGCTCACCGTCCCCGGCGCGGAGCCCGTTGAAGGCGACTGGCACGACGCCGAGTGGAAGCCCGATTCGGTCACCGAGCACGGCGCGACCGCCCGGATCCTGTTCGGCCCAGGCGGGACCGTGGCGCGGCCGGACGGCACCTACCAGGCGTGGGTGCGTGTGACTGCCACCGTCGAGCAGCCGGTGCTGCCCGCGGGGCTCATCGACGTCATTTAAGGAGTTCGCATGGAACGTCCGGTGACTGGGCGGATTGTCCGCTACCGGGGCAAGCAGGGCCTGCACGCGGTCAGGGCGGCGATCGTGACCGCTGACGTGGAGACGCTCGATCCCGAAGGGGTGAAGGTGGGCGCGGTCCCGCCGCTCGACAGCGCCTTCCACGTGCATCTGTGGGTGTTCACGCCCGGCCAGCAAGGCGGGTTCCACGAGTACAACGTCGGGCCTGGCTCCGAGCCGGGCACCTGGCATTGGCCTGTTCGGACCTGACCGGCCACGTTTCGGCGATCAACAACAGAAGAGTGAGGGCGTGAGATGCCGCTGCCGGTGCAGGATCAGGCGTGGCCGCCGCCGCACATCCATCGTGAGCTGCGGCTTTATGAGCAGTGGGGGGCATGGTACGGGGGAGATCCTGATCATCTGGCGCGCGTGTACGGCGTGAACCAGGTGCACGGGATCGGCCTCGACCCCAAGGGATGGGACCGGCCGCAGCCGGGTGTGACCGGCCTCATGAACCGCGTCAGCCGCTGGTTTTGGGGGAGTCCGACGCCGGCTGGGCAGATCCGGAACACGAAGCTTCACATCCCGATCGCGGGCGACATCTCCAGCACGTCGGCGGACCTGCTGTTTTCGGAGCCGCCGACGCTGCGGGTGAAGGGCAAGAACGGTCAGAAGCGGCTCGACTCGCTCATGCACGAGGCGGGCATCTACGGGTCGCTGCTGGAAGCCGCGGAGGTCTCCTCGGCGTACGGCGGGGTGTTCTTGCGCGTCGGCTGGGACACGGAGATGTACGACCACCCGGTGCTGTCGGTGTTCCCGCCTGACTCCGCCATCCCAGAGTTTCGGTACGGGGCGCTGGCGGCCGTCACGTTCTGGAAGGTCCTCGCGGAGGACGACAAGTGCGTGATCCGGCACCTCGAACGGCACGAGCGCGGCCGCGTCTACCACGGCGTGTACGAGGGCACCAGCGACCGGCTCGGCAAGCCGATCCCGCTGACCGAGCACCCGGAAACCGAGATCTACGCCGACAAGGTGGACGAGACGGGCGGCTTCGACACCTACTTCCCGCGCGGCCTGCTCGTCAACTACGTCCCGAACATGAGGCCGCACCGCCTGATCCGGGGGACAGCGCTCGGGCGATCCGACTACGCGGGTGTCGAGCACCTCATGGACAGCCTGGACGAGGTGTGGACGAGCCTCATGCGGGACATCCGGCTCGGTAAGGGCCGGATCGTCGTGCCGGACCTGTTCCTGGAGAACCTCGGCCGAGGTAAGGGCGCGGCGTGGGATCCGGACAAGGAGATCTATTCCGGCCTGGGCATGCTGCCGCCGCCCGGCACCGCGCCGAACGCCATGCTGACGATCAGCCAGTTCGCGATCCGCGTGACCGAGCACGTCGAGTCGGCCAAGGCGTTGGTGGGCCAGATCCTGCGCGGCGCCGGCTACTCCGCGCAGAGCTTCGGCGAGTCGGACAACAGCGGCCGCCAGCTGACCGCGACGGAGATCCACTCCCGCGAGCGCAAGTCGTTCTCGACCAGGGGCCGGAAGACCGGCTACTGGAACCCGTCGCTGCAGTGGCTGTCGGACGCGATCCTGTCCGTGGACCACGGCGTGTGGGGCACGAAGGTCAGTGCGGAGCGTGCTGAGGTGCACTGGCCGGACGGCGTCATGCCGGACCCGGAGTCGCTGGCCCGCACGATCGAGCTGTTCAACCGCGCCCAGGCCCTCAGCGTGGAGTCGAAGGTGCGCATGGTCCACCCCGAGTGGGACGACCACCAGGTCCGGGCCGAGATGAACAAGCTGCGCGACGAGCTCGGGCTGAATGTCCCCGACCCGGACCGGCTGGACGACGTTCTGGTTCCTGACCGGGACGGCGATGACGAGTGAGCACCGCGGCGGCCGAGGCCCTCGGACAGCAGGACCTTGAGCAGATCGAGGCCGCTCTCGACCACGCCCGCGCCGTGGCGGCGATCTACTACGACGCGGAGCGGGAGCTGCTGCGCGTCGTGTCTGAGGCTCTCGTGGCGCGGCTCGGTGAACCCGAGTGGGAAGGCCCGCGGTTCGCGGAGCTGCGGGAGCTGCGCCGCCAGGCTGACCGGGTGGTGCTCCGCCTGGAGCGGCTGTCGGACAAGCTCGTCACGACTGGCGTCAATGCGGCGTGGCGGCGCGGCGTGCAGCGCGCGATGACGGACCTGACGCATCTGGGTAATGCCAAGCGCATCGGCCAGGGCCAGGGCGTGATCGAGCTGGCCCGCCAGACGGTGAAGCGCGTGCAGAGCGTCCACATGGGTGCGCTGCGCACCACCGAGGACGTGTTCTCCCAGGTGGTCGCGCAGGTGGCTGGCCGGGCGCTGACGGGCGCGGAGACGAGAGAGCAGGCGACGGCCCGCGCGCTGGACATGTTCGCCCGCAAGGGCATCACCGGGTTCACCGACGCGTCTGGCCGGTCGTGGTCGATCGGCTCGTACACCGAGATGGCCGTTAGGTCGGCGATGGCCCGCGCCGCCGTCGATGGGCATCTGGCCACGCTGAAGGAGAACGGCGTCGATCTCGTGATCGTGAGCCGGTTGCCGTTCACCTGCTCTCGTTGCGCCCCCTGGGAGGGGAAGATCCTCACCCAGTCGGGCCGCATCGGGTGGCGGCAGGAACTGTCGTACGTCGCCGATCAGATGATCGATGTGCTCGTGGAGGGCAGCGTCGAGCAGGCCCGTACGGCCGGCCTGCTGCATCCCGGATGCGGGCACAACCTCCTCGCGTACCTGCCGGGCGCCACCAAGAGGCCCCCGGTGCGCAAGCACCCGGCCGACTACGCCGACTCGCAGAAGATGCGCCGCATGGAGCGGGACTTGCGGTCGGCGCGGCGGCAGGCGTCGGTCGCGCTGGACAAGAAGGACCGGGACCAGGCTGAGCGGCGGGTCAAGGCACTGAACGAGCGGATCCGCGAGCACGCCAAGGAGTCGGGTCTGCCGATCCGCCGTGACCGGCAGCGCGCCAAGGTGCTGCCGCGCGATCTGGAGAAGCGGTCGGACGAGGAGCTGGCGGGGTTGCTCGGGCAGCACGCCGACGACCAGGCCGCGGTTGACCGTATCTCGCAGGTCCTGGAGAAGCGCGACGCCGACCGGGAAGCACAGCGGGACGAGCAGGTGAATGCAGCCGTCCGCGAGTTGCCCGAGGACTTCGCCAAGGTCACCGATGAGCAGGTGCTCGAGCTGGTGGAGCGCTTCTCGCGCGCCGGGGATGGTGTGGCGCTGGAGCGGCTGCTGGCTGAGCTGGACCGGCGCGAGCAGGACCCGGACTGGCGCTGGGACCTGGAGGAGACGCCCGAGGACCGCGCGGTCGCGGACCTGATCGACGACGGCGTGGACGAGTTCGACGCGTACGCGCAGGTGTACGGGATGGACCCGGACCTGATGCGGCGGGAGGAGTCCCGCGGTCATGTCGAGTCGCAGCGTCTGCCGGGGGAGACTCTCGACCAGGTGGTTCGGCGGCTGTTCGAGGAGTGGTTGGAGCTTCAGTTCATCGCGGCTGAACGCTACACGCGCGGGGTGCTCGTCAACGCTGAGGGCCGGCGCCGGGGGATCGACGGCCGGTCGCTGCTGTCGGGCAGACAGGACGTCGCCTACCGGTGGGCGTCCGACGAGCTGAAGACGTGGTGGGAGAAGCACCCCCGCATGACGTTGGTCGAGTTCCGCGCCCAGATGCTGGGCCGCGCCTCCGACAAGAAGGCGGCGAGGCTGATCAAGGAGAGTCGCCGGTGAGCCTGTCGGAACTTGACCACAGGGCGGCCGTCACCACGGCGCGGTGGGCGGCGCTGAACCGCCGCCCGATCACTGACTGCCCCTACGACCCCGTAGGGGACAACCGTCAACGCGCGCTCGCGCTCTTGTGGGTGCGTATCTACCGCAGGACCCAGTCAGCCGGGCGCTGACCTGGGATTTCTGTCCGTTCTGTAGGCCCCGCCTGGCGCGGGCCTTTTCCATGTCCGGCTCCGGGAGGGCCAATGTTCGAGGATCACATGCTGCCGACGACGCCTGGCGCGGTCATCGGCTACCGCAAGTCCGGCCAGCCGATCAGGCTGATGGCCGGAGGTGCTCCGGAGGGCGAAGGCGAAGGCCAGCAGCAGGGCGCTCCGCAGAGCGATGGCCCTGAGGCCGGGGTCACGCCGCCCACCCAGGAGGCTCCGCCCGCGCCGGACCCGCTCGCTAACCTCCGGCAGAAGGATGAGCAGGTCAACTCGGACGCGCTCAAGGTGGATCAGCTTCCTTCGTGGGCTCAGAAGCTCATCCGGGAGACCCGGAACGAGGCTGCCGAGTTCCGCAACCAGCTCCGTGAGGCGCAGAAGGCCGCCGATGAGGCCGCCAAGGCGAAGGGGCCGTCTGCTGAGGAGATCACTCAGCAGGTCCAGTCCGACCTGGCCAAGCAGATCGGCAAGGCTCTCGGCCTGGTCGGTGAGGAGCAGCAGCTCACGCCGGAGCAGATCATCGAGCAGCTCACCGGCGAGCGTGACACGACCGCGAAGGAGCGGGACGAGGAGAAGGAGCGGCACCGCCGCGCGCTGATGGAGCTGGCCGTTCACCGGCAGGGCCTGAAGCTCGGCGCCGACCCTGACGCCTTGCTCGACTCGCGCTCGTTCCTGAAGAAGGCCCGTGACCTCGACATCGACGCGCAGGACTTCGCCGCCAAGCTCGGCGAGGTGATCGAACTCGCGGTCACGGAGAACCCGAAGTTCAAGGCTGGCTCCCTGGCGGGGCCGCCCTCTCGCTCGGGGGGTGAGTTCGCCGGCGGGCCTGGCGGACGCGTCACCGGTTCCGAGCCGTCCATCGACGACTTCCGCAAGCAGAGGCAGGCGAAGAAGTCGTCGCAGTAGACGTCAGCGGTACCGCTGGCGCTTCATGTTTGGAGATAAGGCCCGATGGCTAACACCTTTCTGACGCCGACCGTGATCGCGCGGCAGGCGCTCGCCAACCTGTACGAGAACACCGTCATGTCGCAGCTCGTCTACCGGGACTACGAAGAGGAGTTCGTGTCCCGGATCGGCGACACGATCACGATCCGTAAGCCCGCGAAGTTCGAGGCGAAGAACTTCAACCGGGCGACCGGCATCGAGATCCAGAACGCGACCGAAGGTTCGATCCCGATCACGCTGGACCGGTTCGCCGACGTCTCCTTCGCCGTGACCAGCGAGGAGTTGACGCTCGACATCGTCGACTTCAACCAGCAGCTCCTGGCCCCGGCGACCGAGGCGATCGCGCAGAAGATCGACCGGGACATCCTGTCGCTGCGGAACGACATCGTGCAGAAGGTTGGCCTTGACGCCGACCCGGCTCCGTTCAAGTACGCCAACCCGCGCGTGGCCATCGCGGCCAGGCGTGTGTTGAACCAGCGCAATGTGCCCGCGACTGACCGCTACATCGTGGTCGGCCCGGAGCAGGAGGCGCTGTGGCTGGCTGACGAGCTGTTCCACAGGAGCGACGCGCGCGGCGACACCGAGGGTCTCCGCGAGGCCAACCTGGGTCGAAGGGTCTTCGGATTCGATAGCTACCAGACCCAGAACATTCGCGAGCCGGAGTTCCTGCCGACTGACCCGGTCGGGAAGACGCTCCCGGATCACGAGGTCGGAGTCGCGTTCCACCGGACGGCGTTTGCCCTGGTGACGCGGCCCTTGGTGCTTCCGCAGGGCGCGGCGAACGCGCACGTCGAGTCTTACCGCGGCTTTGGCTTGAGGGTGGTCATGGACTACGACATCAAGGCCAAGCAGGACATTGTCTCCATCGACACGCTTTACGGCGTGAAGACGCTGGACCCCGAGCGTGCTGTGGTGATCACGACCGGCGCCACCAAGGCCAAGGCGTAGGCGGCATGAGCTGGGTGTACCACAACCGGAACACCGGGCAGACGGTGGAGTTGCCGGAGCGGGACCCGATTCTGGACTGCTGGCCGAACTGGGAGATCCTGTCCCGGCCCGCAGTCCCGGCCGCTCCGGCCACACCGACCGGTCCGGAGCCTGCCCCCGCGCAGGCTCCGGCCGGCCCGCCCCCCAACGTTCCGCCCGTCCTTCCGCCTGGTCCTCCTCCCGAGGGGGCGAACAAGGCCGTGTGGGTGGCGTACGCGGTCTCGCGCGGCATGGCAGAGAAGGACGCCAAGGCGCTGAGCAAGGCCGCCCTCGTCGAGGAGTTCGGCCAAGAGGAGGAGAGCGATGGCTAGGGCAAACCTCGCTGTCACGAAGATGACCCGGGCCGGCGTGACCCTCGCGGGGGCGCTCACGCCCGCCGTGGTGGACGGGCACAAGTTCAGCTACTCGGCCAAGCGGCAGCTCCGCATCAAGAACACCTCTACCGGGCCGCGCACGGTGACGGCGGCAATCCCTGGCGAGGTGGAGGGGCAGCCTCTGGGGGACGTGCCGTACGTGCTCGCGGCTGGCGCGGACGTGCTCGTGCCGCCGTTCACGCCGATCTATCGGCAGGGCGACGACACCGTGTGGATCAACTACGACGATCCGGCTGGCGTCGAGGTGGCGGTGTACGAGCTGCCCGCCTGATCAATGCGTCAGCGGTTCCGCTGGCGTTTCTCATATGTGGAGTGGAGGCCCGTGGTGGTGGTGTACGCGACGGCCGACGACTACGCGGCCTACACCGACAAGCCTGCCCCGGACGGTATTGGTGCCGTGCTGGCGCGGGCGTCGGAGCGGATCGATGAGTTGCTGATCGGCGCGGTCTACGACACCGACGAGCAGGAGATGCCGACCGACCCGAAGGAGCGGGAGGCGATCATGCGGGCGACGTGCGCGCAGGCCGCCTGGTCGCTGGCGCTCGGCGATCCGTACGGCGTGGCGTCAGCGTTCCGTGACGTGCAGATCGGATCAGTCCGGCTGGGCGGGCGGAACACCGAGAGTGGTCCGCCGCGGCACGCTCCGGACGCGGCCCGCATTCTGCATGTCGCTGGGCTGCTGCCGGGGTACGCGTTCGACTCGACGGCCTGGTGATGCCTGATGCTTCCTGACTGGCTGCTCAGGCATGAGGCCGTGATCGAGCCGTTCGAGGGGGACGGCGCGTACGGGCCGATCTACGGCGCTGCGGTGACGGTGAAGTGCCTCGTCGATGATGAGCGGCGGCTTGTCCGCGACGCTCAGGGCGCCGAGACCGTCTCGGACACGACGATCTTCTTCCCGCCCGGCACCCGATGCCCTGAAGGCAGCCGGGTGACCGTCAACAGCAGGGTCACCACGGTCATCGCGTCGTACGCGCGGGACGGCGGCGGCCTGCCCACTCCTGATCATGTAGAGGTGGTGTGCCGCTGATGGGCAAGGCGAACGTCAGGGTGAAGATCGACGTGCGGCTCGATCTCAAGGTCGGGCCCGACATCATCGAGCACGAGCTGAACGAGGCGGCCGCGCGTGGCGTGTATCTGGCGTCGGAGCACGTGCTGACGGAGGCGGCTCCGCGTACGCCGTGGCGTACGGGCGACCTACAGAGGTCCGGTGATCCGCGTGAGCGGCCGGGCTCGATCGCCGTGGACGAGGGCAAGCTGAAGGCCGCCCTGGGCTATGACATCGTGTACGCGGCTCGCCAGCACGAAGAGATCACGTGGGAGCACCCGATCCAAGGTGAGCCCAAGTGGCTGGAGAAGACGCTCCGCGCCGAGGCGGAAACCGTGCACGCCATCATCGGCACCCAGATCGAGAGGGCGCTGCGCAGATGAGCAAGACCTTCTCCCGTGACCTGCTGACCGGCCTGGCGGTTCTGCTGGCTGACGCCGGCGTGGGCCATTGGGATCCGGTGGGCGCGTACACCGCGCAGCAGCGGGCGATCACGCTTGGTGGCCTGCCGAGCAAGCCGGACGAGGCGATCTCGCTGACCATCTACGGCACCGGCACGGGCGGCGACGACGTCGAGCAGTCGGATTCGACGGTGCTGGTGCAGGCCCGCATGCGGACGGCGACGGACCCGCGCATCGTCGGCGACTACGCCGACGCGGTGTTCGCGGCGCTGCACGGCCGGTCGAATCTCACCCTTTCCACGGGCGTGGTCGTGCTGCTGATCCAGCGGACGATCATGGCGGCGCTGGCCCGTGACTCGTCCGGCCGGTGGGAGCGGCCGGACTCGTATGAGCTGATGGTGGTCTGGCCGACGCTGTACCGCGACTAGCTCTCCTCCCTTTTTTCCTTTCGCGCCGTCCCGGCTCATGTGGGGCGGCGCTTTCGCATGCACCCGAAGGAGACATCATGCGGAGCCTTCTTGCGCGTGACTGGCGGCTGGATGTGGACACGTCCGCGCCGGGCGCAGCCGACCCGATCTGGACTCCGGTCAAGGGCCTGACCAGCTTCGAGCGGAGTTCGGACGACAACACCGAGGAGGACGGCGACTTCGACGACGAGGAGGGTTACGGCAGCTCGGTCGTCACCGGCCGGACGTGGCAGATCGAGGCCGAGGGCCGCCGCAAGCGGACCGACGACCCGGTGTTCACTCCGGACCCGGGCCAGGAGAAGATCCGCAAGGCCGCGCAGATCGTCGGCTTCAACGCCAACATCAAGGTCCGCTGGTACAGGCGGGATGGCGCTCCCGACGCCTATCAGGGCGTTTGCACGGTGACCGAGTACACCGAGGGCGGCGAGACCACGGACCTCGAGCCGTTCTCGTTCACCCTGCTCGGCCAGGGCTCGCCGACTGAGATCTCCAACCCGCTGGTGACTCCCTGATGGCGGGTTTCAAGGACCTCGACGAGTTCTTCGACCCGACGCTGAAGCTGCCGGTCGGCGGGAAGACGTACGTCATCCCGCCGCCGTCCGCTGAGGTGGGGCTGCTGTGTCAGCGGCTCATGCACGCCAGCATGGCCGTCCAGGCGGGTCAGGACGTGGATGAGGAGGGCCTGAACGAGCTCGCCGAGACCGTGCTCGACGACGACCAGGAGAAGGACCTCTACCAGCGCATCCTTGGCCCCGTGTGGGACGAGCTGCTCGCCGACCAGGTGGTGTGGCCGAAGATTCAGCACGTCGGGCAGACAGCGCTGATCTGGGTCGCGGCCGGCCTGGAGGCTGCGGGCAAGCATTGGGAGTCCGGCCCAGTGGGGGAAGCGGAGGCCCCGACTCGGACGGCAGCCTCGGCGGCGAAATCGACCCGAGCACGGGGCTCCGCGACTGGTACGACCCGGACGACGGCCTCTCAGGGCACGGCGGCCGGGTCACGTGGCACGACCTCCTGACCAGGTGGGGGCTCGTCGAGGCTGATCTCCACAGCGAGTTCGGGATCGACCTCGACGAGCCTGGCCTGATGCGTGCCCGGTCGTGGCGGTGGTTGCAGGCCCGCATCGCGGGCCTGCTGACCGCTGACACGCGGATCGCGCGGGCGCTCGACCCGGGCGACGACAGCGCGGCCCGCCGCAAACGGCGTTGAGCGCCAGCGGTAACGCTGGCGTATTGCCGCCTTTCCCCTCGCTTCCCTTGTGATCGCGACTCCCGAGAGGTGGCGCATGGCGCTCAACGTCGGCGATCTGTTCGCCACGATTTCCGTCCGGAACCGGTCGAGGCCGCAGATCAAGCAGTTCACCAACGATCTTGATGATGCGGCCAAGAAGTCCCAGACCAGCTTCGGATCGGTCGCGGCAAACGCGGCCGCCACGAGCGCCCGCCTGACCGCGATGGCGCTGGCCGGCTCGGTCGCAGCGGCCGGGCTCGCGTCGGCTGCGCAGGGCGGTGTCGCGTTCGTGGCGGCGCTCGCTCCCGCGGCGGGGATCGTGGCCGCTCTGCCGGGCGCGCTCGCGCTCGGTGTGGGCGCTCTGGCCACGCTGAAGGTTGCCCTGTCCGGGGTGGGTGACGCCTTCAAGGCGGCTCTCGGTGACGACCCGGTGAAGTTCAAGGAGTCGATCGCAGGGCTGTCACCTGCGGCGCAGTCAGCTGCGCGTGAGCTGCGTTCGGTCAAGCCTGCGATCGATGGGCTTAAGAGCGCTGTCCAGGACGCCTTCTTCGCGCCGCTGGCTGGCCGGCTCCGGGCGGTCGCGGCCGCCGCGGTTGGGCCGCTCCAGTCCGGCATGCAGGGCGTGGCCAGGGAGTTCGGTCTTGCCGGTGCTGAGGTTGCCAGGTTCGCCTCCTCGTCGGCGACGGTGAACGCGCTGACGTGGATCTTCGGTTCGCTGCGGTCAGCGGTCGCGGCGATCCGGCCCGCCATCGATCCCGTGCTGGCGGGATTCCGCGCCATTGCCGTGGATGGCTCGCTGTTCCTGAAGGATCTGGCGCCGGGCATAGCCGCGGCGGCTGCACGTTTCGGCGACTTCCTCGAACAGGCGGCCTTGTCGGGGCGGGCGACCGAGTGGATGCAGGGCGCGCTCGACGTCTTCAAGCAGCTCGGCGGCATCCTGACCAACGTCGTCGGCATCGTCCGGTCGGTCTTCCAGGCGATGCAGACCGGGGGCACCAACGCGCTCGGCGTGGTGGGGCAGCTGCTCGGGAAGGTCAACGAATTCCTGAACTCGGCTCAGGGCCAGCAGATCCTGGTCACGATCTTCCAATCGCTGTCGCAGGTCGGAAACGCCCTGATGCCGATCTTCGTGGCGCTGGGTGGCGCGGTCGCGCAGATCGCGCCCCACATCGCCAACATCGCGGTCGCCTTGGGTCCCGGGCTGGCCGCCGCGGTGTCGGCCCTCGGGCCTGCTCTGGCCGCGCTCGGACCTGGGCTGACCATGGTCGCGGAGATGCTCGCGAAGGCGTTTGCTGATCCGGTTCTGCAGGCGGGTCTGCTCCAGCTTGGTCAAGGACTGTCGGCGGCGCTCGCCGCGGTGGCGCCTCTGCTGCCGGTCGTGGCGCAGCTCGCGGGCATCGTGGGTCAGGTCCTGGGGATCGCGCTGACCAACCTGTCGGCCGTGCTCGGGCCTGTGATCACGGCGCTGGCCGATGCCCTGCAGCCAGCCCTTGTGGCCGTTTCGTCCGCTTTGACCCAGCTCGGACCGCTGATGGCCCCGATCTACGCCTCCTTCGGTCAGATCGCGGCCGCGGTCGTGCAGCAAGTGCTTCCGCCGCTTCTGCAGCTGATCCCTTCGCTGCTAAATGGGCTGGTTCCTGCCTTTGTCCAACTGGCTACGGCGATTCTGCCCGTTCTTCCGATTTTGACCGATTTGGCGGTCATGGCGATCCAGCAGGTCCTTCCTGCCCTGATCCCGATCTTGCCCATGCTGACCAAGCTCGGAGTCGGGTTCGCCCTGTTCGGAGCCAAGGTGGCGGAGATCGTCACCCAGATCAAGCCGCTGATCGAAAAGGGCGTCGCGATCTTCCAGTGGATGTACGACATCCTCGTCGGCCATTCGATCATCCCGGACATGGTCAACGCCATCGGCAAATGGATCGGCACGACCCTGGTCGGCTGGTTCCGCGACCTGCCAGGCAATATCAGGAACGCGGTGTCGAACATCGGCTCGACCATGGGCGGCATCGCGCAGGACGTCGTGTCCGGCTTCTGGAACAAGCTGCAATCCCTGGCCGGTGACCTCTACAACAAGATCTCCGGCTTCTTCTCGAACATCGTCGAAAGCGCGAAGAACGCCCTCGGCATCCACAGCCCGAGCCGCGTGTTCGCGTGGGTCGGAAGCATGATCCCCGCGGGCATGGCCAAGGGCATCACGCAAGGCGCGGGCCTGGTCACCTCGTCGCTGCGGAAGGTCGCCGCGATGGCGGCCTCGACCGCGATGCCGACCCTGTCGCCAGGGATCGACGTCCCGAACCGGCTCGCAGGCGGCGGCCTGGCCAGTGGCCGGACCGTGATCCATCAGACGAACTACTACCCGCAGGCCGAACCGACCAGCACGAGCGTCAACCGCGGGCTCCAGCTCGCGGGCGCTCTGGGGGTGATCTAGATGCCGTCGTATTCGCTGGACGGTGTGGCGCTGGACCACCCCGCGGGCTGCTGGAAGCTGAAGAAGGGCACACAGCGCCGCCCGCTGCCTGGGGCTCGCGCCGTACGCGTCTCGGTCTCGGGCCGCGCCGGCGAGCTCCCGATCGTCGGCCTTGACCACGAGGCGACGTCGTTCTCGCTGACGTTCGTGGTGACGGGGGCGACCCCGGCCGGCGCGGACGGCGGGTATCCGCAGATGGAGACCAACCTCGAGGCGTTGACGGCGCTCCTCGGGGTCCGTAACCGGCTCATGGTCATGAGGTACCAGGCGGGTCCGATAGTGCGCGTCGCCGACGTGACGGTCACGGCCGCGTCCGAGCCGGAGGTCAACACTGGGGCCGCCCGCGCCCGGCTGACGGTGGTGGTCGAGGTGCCCGGCGTGTACTGGAGAGACGAGACGGTCACCACCTGGGCGGGGAACGCGAACGCCTCCAACCAGGTGGTGGCCACGCTCGCAGGCTCCACCGCGCCGGTCACGGACGCGCTGCTGCGCGTCACCGGGCCGGCGACGAACATCACGGTCACGGACGTGGCCAGCGGCGGCAGCGTCGGCCTGCTCACGTCCGGGTCGAACTCTCTCACCGCTGGGCAACGGCTGCTGATCGACGCGGCCGCGATGCGGGCCGCGCTGGTCACCACGGACACGTGGGACCTGGCCACCGGCACGGACCGGACAGGCGTGATCAGCGTGTTCGGGCCGTTCTCGGCGAACCGGTGGATCCACCTGACGCCGGCGATGGCGCTCGGCGACCCGTTCTCCCGCGCGGTGCTCATCTCGTGCACGGCGTCCAGCACCACCGCGGCGTCCGCGCTGGAGGTCCGGGCTCGCCGCGCCTACCTGTGACCGTGAAGGGGGGCGACGGTGCCGTTCGACATCCGTTTGATCGTCTACGACCCCAACGGTAATCGGCGCGGCCTGCTCGCCCACCCGCTCCACATCCAGGCGGCGTTCCCGTTCAACGACCTGCCCGCGCTGAAGTTCTCCTACAGCATGCGGGCGCCCGGCGCCGACCTGATCTCCACGCCGTGCGAGATCGGGCTGCAATGGTCGTCGGACGGCAACACCTGGTTCGAGTTCTCCGAAGGCCGGTTCCTGCTGATTCGGCGGGAGGGCGACCAACTCGCACAGGACGGCGTGTGGCAGTTCGACTGCCCCAGCTATCTGTGGACGCTGCAGAAGACGGTCACGTACGCACACGCGACCATCGCACCCGTGAACGGGCAGCGGGTATTCAGCGCCACGGCCACGGCCGGGTTCATCATGCAGACACTCCTGAACGATGCCGTGGCTAGGGGCGCGCTGACGGGGTTCTCGTGGACGTTCAACGGCTCGACGGACTCGGCGGCGGCGACATGGGGCAACGCGATGGGGATGGGTGTCCCGCTTGGTACGGACCTGTTGTCGGTCCTGTTGCGGCTTGTCTCGTACGGGATGGCCGATTTCCGCATGACGGGTGCTCGCCAGCTCTCCGCGTACATGCCGGACACCACGCTGCTGCGGGATTTGTCGACCGGAGCGTCTCGGGTGGAGCTGCGGTCCGGCCGTGATGTGACGGCCGCTCCGGACGTGGTCACGTTGGAGGACATGGCGTCCGCCGCGTACGTCGTCGGTGACGACAGCATCCGGCAGGAGGTCGTCAACGTCACCGCCGTGATGCCGTGGGGCCGGTGGGAGACAGGAATACGCGAGGTCGGTATCACCACGACGACCGCAGCCAACAACATCGGCACGGTGACCGTGCTGCGCGGGGTGCGCCAACAGGTGCAGCGCACCCGCGAGATCACCATGTATCAGGCGCGACACCTGCCGCTGCGTGACTACCGGGCGGGTGACATGATCCTCGCGCCCGGTAACGGCGGGGTGCTGGAGCCGATGCGGGTCCAGCAGGTGACGCTGACGCGGTCCGCGCGCGGCGTCGTCGCCGGGAACCTGATCCTTGCCGATCGGCGTGAGGACTACAACCTGCGCGTGGCACGGCAGATCGCTGCGCTGTCCGCACGCCCGTGATCATATTGAGGAGGAAGCGTGCAGGTCATCGTCCCAGGCCGGGCAGAGCGGTACGCGCTGCGGCTCGTCGCCTACGCACCGAACGGTGCCAGGCTGGGCACTCTGCCGCACCACCTGGGCTTCGAGGTCGGCACGCCACTCAACGACGTGCCGTCGCTCAAGCTGTCCTATCCGGCCGCTGGCGTCGGCTCCGACTGGCTGGCCACGCCCGTGGAGATCGCGGTCGAGTACGCCGTGGACGGCGGCCAGTGGGTGGAGCCGGACGGCGGCCGGTTCCTTCTGATCAAGCGAGGCTCGGACTCTACCGACCAGAGCGGGGCGCGAACCTTCGAGCTCCCAGGCTGGGCCTGGCAGCTCCGCAAGCTGGTCATGTACGCGGGCGGCGTCATGGTCGAGGGCAAGCGCCTGTTCTCGGCGGTCACACCGGGCGCGCTGCTGCGCACGCTCGTGCAGGAAGCTCAGGCCCGCGGCGCGGTGCCTGGCCTGTCCATCGACTTCACCTCCACGCACGACAGCGCGCCCGGCACCCCGCAGCCGTGGGACGTCAACAAGCTGCTCACGTTGGAGCTGGAGCCTGGCATCGACCTGCTCACGCTGCTGATCAACCTCAGCGAGCAGGGCGTGCTCGACTGGACGATGTCCGGCCGCACGCTGCGCGTCTACCGTGAGGGCACCACCCTGGGCCGCCAGCTCGGCACCGGGGGCAGCCCCGTTGAGCTGAGGCTTGGCCGCGACATCGACGAAGCTCCCGACAGCGCCACGCTGGAGGACTTCGCCACGGCGATCCTCATCAGGGGAGAGAAGGGCCTGGCCGTCGAGGTCACCAACCCCTCAGCGGTCGCGCCGTGGGGACGGTGGGAGGCCACACAGTCGCAGGGCGGCGTCAGCGATCAGGGCACGGCGATCCTCCTCGGACAGAACGCGCTCGAGCGCGCCTCGCGCGAGCGTGCGCAGCTCACCCGCGGTATCCGGTTCGAGGCGGCGCGGTTCTTGCCGTTCGCGCGGTACCGGCCGGGCGACTTCATCAAGGCGCCGGGCGATGGCGGCCAGATGCAGGTTCTGCGCGTGCGGCAGATCACGCTGTCCGTCGATGGAGATGGGGCGCTGTCCGGCAACCTGGTGCTCAACGACCGTTTCTTGGAAAGGGAGATCAAACTAGCGCGGCAGGCCGCGGGCATCCTCGCCGGCGGCATCGGCTCCGGGGGGACCGGGAGCACGCCCGCTCCGGAGCCGGGCGGCCGCGCGCCGGCCAAGCCGCAGGGCCTCATCGTGAACGCGGCCGCGTTCATCGACGAGACCGGCACCGCTCGCGGGCAGATCACCGCCACCTGGTCTCCGGTGATCGCCGACCCCGCGGGCGTCGCGATCGAGGTGGACGCCTACGAGCTGTATGCGCGGGAGAACAACGCTGGCGGCATCTGGCACCAGATCGCCGTGACGGAAGGCGCTACCGCGAGCTACTCGCCGCTTCGGGTCGGTGTCGAGTACGCCTTCAAGGTCCGTGCGGTCGCCGACGTGGTGCGCGGCGAGTTCTCCGATCAGACGATCCTGCTCGTCCCCGACGACACCACCCCGCCCCCGGTGCCGTCCACGCCGGCGTTGATGTCGCGGCTCGGCGTGATCCACGTGTCGTGGGACGGGCTCGGCTCGGCGGGTGAGAGCATGCCGCTCGACTTCGACCGGGTGCTGGTGTGGATGAAGGCCCCAGCTGATCCGGGCAGCACGCTCGTGGACTACCTTCAGGGCGCGGGTGTGGTCGTGATCGGAGACCAGCCGTACGGCGCGGACCGCGAGATCTGGCTGACCGCTGTTGATAGGTCCGGCAACGAATCCGCCCCATCGGGCGTGATGACGATCGCGACTGCGCCGCTGGTGGACACCGACGTGATCGGTGAGGTCATCTCGGGCGCGAACATCGTGGACGGATCGATCACCGCCTCCGACAAGATCGTGGGCAACAGCATCACTGCTGGGCTGATCCAGGCCCTCGCGATCCAGGCCGGTCATATCGCGGCAAACGCTGTGACGGCCGACAAGATCGAGGCGGGGGCTGTGAACGCGTCCAAGCTCACCGCCACCGCCATCGACGGCAAGACAATCACGGGCGCCATCCTGCGCACGTCGGAGTCCAACCCGCGCGTGCAGATCGGCTCAGGTGGGCTGGAAGCGTTCAACAGTGTTGGGCTGCGAACGGTGCACATCAATAGCTCCACCGGTCAGTTCAGCATGCAAACCGCCGCGGCGGGCGCGCGCGTACACCTGGACGTGGCGGGGCTGCGCGCCTACAACAGCAGCGGCGTGCTCACTACGCAGCTGAACGCCTCCACGGGGGAGTTCGACGTGGTCGGCCGGATCCGGTCGGGCATCTCTGGCCCGCGACTGGTGATCAATCCCAACTACGGTGTGGACCCGGAGATTCGCTTCTACGAGAACGAGACCGAGTACCACTACATCACCTCCTGGGTCTCCGGCGACAACGCCTTGCAGATGGGTTCCGTCATAGCGAATGACCGAAAGGGCTTGGTGACCCTGTCGGGGGATGGCGTGGACTTGCTGGTGACCAATGGCGCTGGAACGTCCGCTGTCGCTGGGCTGCGGATCAGGGAGTCAACCGGGATATCTTTCACTGGCAAGATCGGGACCACGGCCAATGGTGCGATCACGCGCGGTTTCGCCAGCTTCCCAGCCAACGCTCTCGGCTCGATCGGGTACGGCTTCACGTTCAGCGGTACCGCGGTTGTGGTCACCACGATGTTCAACATCTTCGGCCCGCACGCTGTCTCGGTTAACAGCCGCAACAACTCGGGCTTCGGCTTTGACACCTACCCGTCGCCGCCTGGTGCGGCCTACGACGTGATGTTCTGGGCGTGGAACCAATGATCAATCGTGAAATCACCGACGCCTACCCGTGGTTGGGCGACGACGATACCGAGTGGTGGATGATTCACACCACCAACCCGGATGGCCGGCCGTACGTGTACGCGATGCCTGCCTGCACCTTCGAGAACCTGGCCGTCGAGTACGGGTTCGAGCCGGACGATATCGACACGCTGCTGGACGTGGCGATCCACCAGTTCCACATTCCCGAGCCCAGCATGCGCCGCAACCACGCTGACGACCCGGCCGCGGGCAAGGGCTTGTTGCGCAAGGGCGCTCCTGTGCATCTGGGTAACGCTGACAGCACGGCGCAGGCACGGACCGCGCACCTGGAGCGGATCGCGTGGGTGAAGGAAAAGCTGGTGCGCGTCACAGTCCCGGAGCGGGGCCAGCGAAGGACTGTGGCAAGTGGCCTTGACCGGGCTGCTGTCGATGCGGTCGAGGTGGACCCGCACGAGCGGTTGGCGGCGTTGAAGGCCACGTACAAGCCGGACAAGTCGCGGATGGCGGACACCCGCAACGCGTTGTCGATGCTGCTGGGCCGGCCCGTCTGACCTGGCTCGTCTTCCATGACCACCTCGCAGAGGAGATTTCTGATGGAGCTGTACTCGCCCCCCGCCGACGAGCTGGAGCTGCCGATCGGCGACGGTCCCAACGGCGGGCCGGACGTGGTCAAGGTGGACCAGGCGGCCGAGCTGTTCTACCGGTACGGCCACGCCGGCCGTCACGCGTACTTCAGCGGCGGGCAGGTGCAGTACCTGTCGGACCGGACCTGGTTCGTGTGCATGCGAACCGCACCTGCGAATGGGCCGGTGTCGTGGGTGCTGTACGCGATCGTGGACCGGCCGACTGGGGTCCCCGGCCAGTACCGGACTGAGCCTGTGACGGCGGTCGAGTTCGCTCAGGCCCTCGCTGCCCAGGGCCGCACCGTGGCTATCCGCCAGTACGACGATTGGACGATCAGGTACAGCCTGAGCGCCGAGTCGGTGCCGCTGTGACGAGTGATGAGGTGCCGAACCTGGCGCTCGCCTTGTCGGAGCTGCGGCGTCTGGTCGAGGTCGGGTTCGAGAAGACGAACGGGTCCACCGCGCTCATCCTCCAGCGCTTGGACCAGGTGGACGACCGGCACGCCGAGCTCGCGCAGCGCGTCGAGCAGGACCGTGCGGCCGCCGACATCCGGCATGCAGCGCTGGAGACGCGTCTTGACGCCGTTGAGCGGGAAGCCGTGACGCGTACGCAGCTCGCCGACCGGACCAAGCAGATCATCGCCGTCGTCGGCCTGATCGTGACGGTGGCCAGCGCCGTCATCGCGCTGATCAGCCTGACCAGAGGCTAACCCCTGCCGTGACCGTGTTTCCCGTCGAGGACGGCGTGCTTGTGGTGCCCGCCGTGCTCCCTATTCGCCTGTCCAGCGCCGACCTGAAGTTGACCGTGGCCGACTGGCTGGCCCTTAACACCCTCACCGAGGAGGACGTGATGCCCGACGACGAGCTGCCGCCGCGCCCGTGGATGGACGCGGACGTGAGCGAGCTGGATCCCGATCAGTCGTGGCTGCCGCAGGAGCCGGGGTCGGCCGTCGAGGACGAGAGCCCCGACGGCGAGGAGGAGGGGGTGGATGGTGGCGAAGAAGCCTGAGGATGCGCTGCTCGACGTCGTCCGCTCGCATCTCGGCTACACCGAGAGCGGGTCGGGCTGGACGAAGTTCGGCGCGTGGTGGGCCAAGCGGCACGGCAAGCCGGAGGATTGGGCGCTGGCGCCGTGGTGCGACATGTTCATCTCGTGGGCGGCCGACCAGGTGGGCCTGTCCGCCGTCGTGGGGGATTCCGCATGGACGGTCGGGCACGCGCAGTGGTTCAAGGCCCGCGACCGCTGGGGGCGCGTCCCGCGCAAGGGCTCCATCGTGTTCTTCGACTGGGCCGGCTCGAAGAACATCCTCGCGATCGACCACGTCGGCATCGTGGAGGCCGTCCGATCGAACGGCACGGTGGTGACGATCGAGGGCAACACCGCCAACCAGGTCAAGCGCCGCGAACGCTCCATGAGCGTGATCGCGGGCTTCGGCTACCCGGCCTACTCCAGTGGCAAGCCCGCGCCCAAGCCTGAGGTGTCCTGGACGGAGGAGATCGTGAAGACCCTGCCGACGCTGAAGCGCGGCTCACGCGGCTACGACGTGAAGACGCTGTTCTACCTGCTGCACGCCCGCGGCATGGGCCTGAACGGCGGCGTCGACGACACCGTGTTCGGTGCACCGCTGGACGAGGCGCTGCGCCGCTTCCAGACGGAGGCCGGGCTGAAGGTGGACGGCGAGTGCGGGCCGAAGACGTGGCCGAGGCTGCTGCGCGTGGACTGACCGCCCGCGCCTACTGATCTTGATGGCCTGCCCGCCCGGGTGGGCCTTTCGCAGGTCCAACCCCTTTGGAGGGAACCATGCATGGAGAGCCTGTGACCTACGGCAAGCCGGTCGAGCGGAAGGTGACCGCCGCGACGGCGGGCAGCTACCTCGGCCTTGTCGCGGTCCTGACCGTCCTGCAGACGGTGAACACGGATCTCGACCTCATCGCGTGGCTGCCCGACTGGGCGGAGTCGCTGTCGATTCCGCTGCTGCCGGGCCTGATCACATGGGTGTCCGGATACAGGGCCAAGCACACCGCGCGCCCGGACCTGCCGCTCGACCAGCGGTAGACCATCATCGCGATCCGTCTGCTGGCCAGGGCTCGACCTACTTGGAGTATCCATGACGATCACCATCAACGCCGACGACATCACGATCAACTGTTGCGGCGGCACTCCGTCGCCCGCTCCCGCCGTGCTGCGGCGCGAAGACCTGTCCAAACTGACGTGCGCGACCGTCCTGCCTGAGCAGATCAACGGCGCGGCCGCTCTAGATCAACAGATGGTGTGCGCGAAGGCCATCCTTCCGGCTGGTAAGAGCATCACGCACCTGGGCGTGCCGCTGGCGAGCGCCGGGCGAGGTGTCCCGTCTGGTGAAGCTCGTCTGGCCGTCTACAGCGTCACAGGAGGACTGATCGCCGAAACCGGCAACGACATCAAGCTGTTTGACGGAACTGGATGGCGATACTCTCCGCTTGCCGCTCCGGTGCCGGCCGGGCCGGAAGACAGAGTGATCTGGCTGACCGCGCTCGTACCTGCGTACAGGGATGCGCCGCCAGCCCTGCTGGCGGTGAAGAACCCGATGGCTGACTTCCCCGGCCTCTACAACCCGAACGGCTCCCGGACGTTCACTCACCCCAACCTCACCCAGCTCCCAACGGATGTCGGAGGGGACTATCCCCAGCTGAACATGGTGGTCTGCATCGTGGGCGCCGACCTCTCGGCGAACTAGCAGTAATATCGTGATCGTCTCGTGCCCGGAGGAGTCCGGGAGAGCACGAGACCGCGTCGGCCGTGAGGCGGCGCCATGCGCGGCTCGGGACAGCGGGCCGCCGTTGGACATATGGGAAGCCCCCACTCGCCTCATCGGAGGCGGGCGGGGGCTTCTTTGTATTTTCAGGGGCCTACAGGGTCCCGGTAGTAATGGCGCAGGCTCCAACGGATATGCCGCTCACCTCTGCTTATGCAGAGGTCTCAGGCTGATAGGCCAGCCCTGAGCCCTGTCTGTCCATGCAGGCCAGAGGCATATATGTTGGATTTCCGGCCGAAGCTAAGGAAACCCCTTCCGGTGGACGCGGCCCGTTCCAGCCGTATTCCGGTGGCAGCCTCTGCAGGCCCGCGAGCTCGAGGCGCTGGCCGACCTGCTCGGCGAGGGAAGGTATCGGTGGGGCGCACCCGGCTGTCACAGCCGCCTGCCGCGACCGTGACCCGCGCCGAGGTCAACCGGGTGCGCCCGCCCGTGAAGGACGGAGTGGATGAAAGGACTCAGGAAGCATGAACTCCCGTTTACGGCGCGCAGCGTGGACGGCGGCTGCTCTCATCGCCTCCGCTGTCGCAGGCGCAGCCTTGGCCTCCATACGTGCTGATGCACCGGAGGCGCAGTCTCCCCAGCCCGCTACGAACGAGCTTCCGCCGGATCCCGCCCTTCCGGATGCTGCGCCGCCGCCCCCGGCACGCCGCGGACGGCGTTTACTGCGAGCACTCCTGCTGGTTCTGCTCCTCGCCGTGATCGCAGCCGCTATCTGGTGGGGCTACGTCGGGCTGCCTCTTCCACTGCCAGAGGTGGAATGGGGGCGCTGGGCACTGCTTGGTCTGGGCCTGGCCAGCGTAGCAGGCCTGCTCGTGGCGTTCCTGCTCGGTCCCGCCGCCCGGTATCTGTCCGGCGAACGTACACCGCTCTCTGACATCGAGCGCCAGCAGATGACCGCCACAGAGCGGCTCGAAGCCCTCAATGTCGCCCGCCACACTCTCATCCAGGCCATTACCGGCTTGGTCATCATCGGAGGTGCGACCTTCACTGGGCTGGGTCTGTGGTACACGGCCCGCACGTTGGAAACCACACAGGAGGGCCAGATCACCGATCGGTACACCAAAGCTGTCGAACAACTCGGCTCCGAACAGTCGGACGTACGGTTGGGCGGCATCGCTGCACTCGGGCGCGTGGCCGACGACTCTCCCCGTGACCAGGACACCATCGGCGCAGTGCTGGAGGCCTATGTCCGCAACCACGACGCGTGCACCTTGTCAAAAGGGCAGACGAAACTCCCCCAAGCATGCACAGCCAAGACGGCAGAAGAACTCGCTAAGAGCCCGGTTACCCGTCCGGGAGCCGATGTTGTCGCGGCCATCGGCGGCGCCGTCGATATGAGATTTCCCCCCGATGATGTGGAGGCCCGCCTCGCCGCGCTGAAGCCCGATCATGTTGTTTGGGAGCCGGGCGTCGGTGCTGATTTTTCCCGGGTCCGCTTTCCCCGTGCGGACCTAACCGGCACCTCCATGCGAGGGGCGGACCTGACCGGCGCGAACCTGCGTGGTGCGGATCTGAGCCTCGTGGACCTTCGCGCCGCGGATCTGAGCGGCGCGGACCTTCGCGCCGCGAAGCTGAGCGGCGCGGGCCTGACAGACGCGGACCTGAGGGGCGCGGACCTGAGGGGCGCGGACCTGAGGGGCGCGGACCTGGAAGGCGCGGATCTGGAAGGCGCGGACCTGACGGATATACGCGGGATGACCGAGCAGGAGATACGCGCGGTAGCCGGCGTCGATTCGACGACGATGTTCTAATCGTCCTGGCTCTTGCCCGACATTGGCTCGCAGACCAAGTACGCCTTGGAGGGGCAGCGGGTTGACATAAAGGTAGACATCGAGCACCACGACCTGGGAAAACGGGAAGCTGATCGTTATCGCAGTTTCCGTAGCTTCGGCCGGAAATCCAACATATATGCCTCTGGCCTGCATGGACAGACAGGGCTCAGGGCTGGCCTATCAGCCTGAGACCTCTGCATAAGCAGAGGTGAGCGGCATATCCGTTGGAGCCTGCGCCATTACTACCGGGACCCCTACAGCGGCACCTGCTCGTCCATGAACCGCACCCGGGCCGGGTTCGCGACGAACCGCAGCAGCTCGATCCGCGTCCCCTCGCGGTCGGCGATCACCTGGTCGTAGGTGAGGACGAGGGAGCGCTTCACGATGTGCAGGGCCTTCGCTTCCTCGTCGGTGGCGTGGCGGTTGGCGATGACGCGCCGCACGATCGTGCGCGGCTCGAGGCCGGCGTCGGTGAGTGCCTGGTAGACGCCGCCAGGGACCTGTCCTCTTTTCGCGAGCGGGGTGTCGCGGACGTACGCGAGGGGGTAGATCGCCTCGTCGAGGCGTACGGTGTCGTCGCCTACGGTTGCGTGCCGGTGGCGGGTGATCACCTCGTCGCCGTCGTCGAGGCCCAGGAGTTCGGCGACGTCGGGGGCGGCCTTGCTGGTGGCCACCTTCCCGGTGACCATCTTGCCTTGGGTGCCGGAGCGTTCGCAGCATGCGGCCCAGGGGAGCGGGCCGTGTCCGTGGGTTCCGTGCAGGATGAGGTCCACGACGGTGGCAGGCGGTTGGACGATCATCCCTTCGGTGGGGTTGCGGATGACGAGCTGCTCGTCTTTGAGGGTTTTGAGCGCCTGGGAGATGGTGCTGTTGGACACTCCATACTCGATGGCGAGGAGCTGAGAGTGGGGCAGGGGCTGGCCTGGCGGGTAGGTCTCGTTGAGGATCTTGGCCCTGAGGTCGTCCGCAACTTCCTGATAGCGCACCATGCGGTCATGTTATCCGGATAACGTGCGGGCGATCGGGTTGTTTGGCGATTACCGCTGAATCAACTCCGGCTCCGGCATATGCGACGACACCTGCCACAACTGCTCCGGACGCCTGCGCGGCCACGACGTGGGCGCATACACGTACGTCGCCGTGTTGTCCGCGGCCGTACCCTTCAGCAGAGAGAACATGCGCATCAGCTCGGTCCGCGCCCACAGCGCATCGCGGCCGGGGCATGTTGCCGCGCACATCGTGACGCCGGCGCGGCTACCGACCATGATCTGCACTTCTTCGGCGCGCTCCAAGCGCTTCATCGGGTGCAGGCGGGGGTCGGGCTCTCCCGGGACGATGATCTGCACTGATGCGATGTCGTCGATTCGCACGAGTGCCAGCCTGTCCTGGGACACCAGCCATGCCGTCATACCGGCAAGCGTGAGGCAACATCGTGGTGGTCCGCAAGGGATCTCAGTCTCCGCTTGGGACGGCTGTGTCGTGGTGCGGGCGGTGCCGGGGTCGGCTACTCGGACGCCTTGCCGGGGGACACGGGTGGCCAGGCCCTCGTTGACGAGCAGCTTGATGGCGTTGCGGATGGTGGACCGATCTGCCTGGTGCTCGCGGGAGAGCTCGCGTTCTGGGGGCAGCCAGGAGCCTGGTGGATAGTCGCCTCGCCTGATCTTGGCGGCGATCTCATCCGCTATGCCCTGAGCTTTCGAGGGCGGGATCGGCATCCAGTCTCCATCTGCTCCTCGGACGGGTTATCCGGCCTGTGGACAACTTTAGGGGCATTCATGATCCGTCCAGGAGCGGCGGCCGGACGATCGTGACTCGGCAGAGATCTACGGGGTTGCGGTAGGCTCTTGGTAGCCCTACCATTAACCTACCAACAGGATAGCGGCTGATCACAGCTGCACCTGGTGCGGTTCAGGCAGAAATCCCCTCACAAAGACAGCGGCCCCAGGAGTGATCCCGGGGCCGCCGCATCCGGCCCACCTTCTCCTTGCGACAGAAAGCAGGTGACCCGATGAGCACAATCATGGCACCACCAGCCACGACGACCAACCACAACGACGCCCCCCTCCCGCCGCTCGACCTCCAACTCCGTGCCGAGGCCCACAGCCTGGTCGAGAAGATCGACGAGCACGGCATCTGCGTCGGCACCAACGACAACAGATGGTTCGCGCAGGGCATGACCCGGCGCAGGGCCCGGCTCCTCTGCGCCCCGTGCACGGTCCGCCCCGCCTGCCTGCGCCTGGCCATCATCGAGGAGGCGCTGTCCATCCACGTGCACGGCGGGTCCATCCACGAGCTGTGCGGTGCGCGCGGCGGCGAGACCGGTTCCGCCCGGACCGCGCCCGTCAAGGAGTTGGTGGACCAGCTCAAGGCCGAAAAGCCCCGCCGCAAGACGTCCAAGGACGCGGCGTGACCCTCCAGCACCCAGCCCCGGACGGCGGCATGTGCCACGTACTCCCGTACGGCCGGCACGGGGTGGTCCGCGTGTTCGGCTGCGTCTCGTGGGAGGCGGTCGGACTCGACACCTGCCCGACCCCGACGACGCCGGGCCGGTACGAGTGTTACGCCTGCGGTGTGTCCGGTGTGACCGGCGACGCGTTCGCGGCTCTCCAGCACTCGCAGACGTGCGGCCACCCATCTCAATGATCCTTCCTCGTTCCCACCAAAGCGTCAGCGGTACCGCCACCACAACGGGAGTTTTCTGATGTTGTCGCTGCTCAAGGCCGACCCGGAGAAGGAGAAGCGGGCTCTCGAAGCCGAGCGTCTCCGGATTCAGCGTCGCCGCCTGGCCGAAGAGGCCCGGCGCGCGGACGCGCGGGCGGCCGACGCCGACCAGCGCGACCGCGACGAGAACGCCCGCGCCGAACGCGACCGCCGCCGCGAGCAGGCGCGCAAGCGGTGGAAGGCACGCCTCCAGACTGCTGGTCGCCTGGCCGTCATGTCGGTGACGAACATGGGCGTCAACGTCGTCGCCGTGGCCGGCCAGTTCCTCGTGTTCCAGGCCCTCGCCTGGCCGACGCTGTTGGCGGTGCTCGCGGCCGGAATCGTGGAGTCGGTCGCTGTGTACGTGTCGTGGCACGCCCACGTCGCGCTGCGCGAGGGTGACTCGGCCTGGCGCCTGCGGATGACGTCGTATGTGATCGGCGCGGCCGCGGGTTATCTGAACTACACGCACGTCCCGCTCGTGCCGGAGCTGTTCGCCGCCTGCTCGCTCGCTTCGCCGTGGCTGTGGTCGATGCATTCGCGGCACCTGCACCGCAAGGACTTGCGCGATGCCGGGTTGATCGACCCGAGGGCGCCGAAGTTCTCGCCCCTGCGCTGGATCCTGCACACGGGTGAGACGTTCGCCGCGTTCCGGTGGGCGGTCGGTGAGGGAGTCCAGTCGCCGACCGCCGCCGTCCAGGTGGTCCGCCAGGCCCGCCGCGTCGAGATGACGTGGCGGTCGGTCGCGCGGACGCAGGGCGCGGTGATCGACGCGCAGCGTGCCCAGCTTCAGCTGACGCTGACGCGGATGGCCGCGCTCGCGGAGGAGACGCGCGGCTTGCGCCCGGACGCCGAGAAGGCGTTGCACGACGCCGCGGTGTTCATCAACTCGGTGGGCGCCGGTCTGCTGCCGCGCTATCAGCCGCAGCTTGGTCCGGTCATGGTGGCGGACCAGACACAGACCGGACCGGACCAACCGGACCAGGAACCGGCCCGGACGCCGGTCCGCGAGACCGGACCACGGCCGCGCTACCGGACCAGAATCCGGGACCGCTTCCGGCTGCCGCGCCGGACCAGAAACCGGACCACGAAGCGTGCCACTGGTCCGGTCGGCGTACCGGACCAACCGGACCAGAAGCCAGCCGCCGACGCTTCTGGTCCGGTCCGACGCAACCGGACCAACCGGACCAAGAATCGGCCCGCGCGGACCGGACCGGCCGGACCGGATGCGCGGGCAAATGAGCTGCTCCCGCTGGGTGTACGCATCGCGGAGGAGCTCAAGCAGGACGGTAAGAGACTCACCCGCCGCAGCCTCCAGGCCGCGCTGCGGGCGGCGGGCGAGACCGCCTCGACGGATGTCGCCAACGAGCTGGTCCGCCTCCTCTCCGGACCGGACCAACCGGACCAAAAGCGCGGCCCGCGCGGCCGGACCAGCCGGACCAAAACCGGACCAGCGGACCAGCCGAGCGGACCCGACACGGGACCGGACCAGCGGACCACCGGACCAGCCGCACCGGACCACCACACCGACCGGACCAACCGGACCACGACAGGAGACGCAGCATGATCCCCACCCACGAGACCGCCGTCCGCTACATGCCGGTCCCCACCTGGGACCACCTCGCCGACACCCCGACCGTCGTCATGGTCGAGCTGGAGTTCCGCGCCGACAGCCCGTACCACGTCCGCCTCACCGCCGAAGGCCGCGCCGGCGTCGATGTGCCGCTGGACGTGCTCACCGCGGGCCTAACCGGGTGGGCCGAGTGCGCGGCGCTGACCGCGTTCCCGCTGGATGAGGAGTTCGCGCGGTGGGACGTGCGGACGCCCGAGCCGGTCGCGCTGCGGGTGCCGCGGTCGCTGCTGATGTGGCACCTGGACTCGCTGCCGGAGATCGCCTGCGAGCCGGATTGGGACGCGTTCGCGCGGGCGTGCGCCGGGGGCTTGTCGTGACTGTTCGTGACCGCGCTCGGGGGCGCGGGGCGCCGCAGACGAGGCCAAGGCCGGGTGTGCGGGGGTTCCAACGCATAGGCGCGTTGCGCGTTGCGCGTTGCGCGCGCGAGGCCACCGTAACACAACTTACGCACAGTGACGGAGGACAGATGGCATCAAACCGCGCCGCCAACCGGCGCGCCGAGCACGTCGCGCTCATCGAGGCCGCGGCCAAGGAGAAGTCCAAACCGTGGCGGCTGTACTGGCGAACCGCCTGCTGGCTGATGTCGGAACTATCCGAGCTGCACGAGCGCGACCCTCGCCGTGCCCAGTCGGCATGCGTGGACCTGGCCACGCAGACCCGCCAGTTCGCCGAGGCCTTGAACGACGAGGCGGAGAAGAGCCAGTGATGTTCCAGTACAACCCGCCCACCGGCGTGCCCGCCGACCAGCCGGAGGAGACCGCCGAGCAGCCCGCCCCCACGGCGGCCCCGGCGCCCTCGCCGGCGCGAGTCCCGCGGCTCTCCTGGGTCGAGGTCCTGGAAGACCGGGCGCGGATGCGCGGCCTGCGCACGGCGCGGCTCCCCTCGGTCGCCACGGTGCGCGCCTACCACCGGGACCGCGAGTACGTGCCTTTCGAGGCCGGAGTGCTCGACGCGTTCGCGCGTGTGCACGGCGTGTTCGCCGTCTGCTGGTGCTTCGTGTGCACGTCGATCGGGTTCCTCGGCGCGGGCGACTACCGCCGCCGCTGGCGGAAGTTCCGCGAGGAAGGCCTTCCCGGCCTGTGCCGCGCGCAGCTCCCGCCGCTCAAGTCCCTGTCCGGATTCCCGCGCGTGTGGGTCGCAGCCTGGTCCGCCGTGTGCTGGCCGGGCCTGAAGTCCTGGGGCCCGATCACGACCGGCTTCTACCTGCTGATGATCTCCCTTCCCCTCCTGCTGTCCCTGCTCTGAAAGGCAAACCCCTCATGATCGCTCTTGTTCTCGGCGGCGGCTTCTCCTTCGGCCTCGGCTGGGTCTTCGCGGGCATCCGCAAGAAGGACAAGCTGCCCGGCAAGCCCCTCGGTGTGATCGCCACCGGTCTGCTGCTGCTGTTCTCGGCCAGCATGTTCCTGCTGCCGACCGGCCGCCTGTTCGTGAACCTCGGTGCGTGGCTCGTGGAGATGGCCACGCGCGGTTCGATAGCGACTCTCCTCGGCTCGGTCGTGCTGTTCCTACTCGCCGCCGCGTTCGCGTTCCTGGCCGGCGCGGTCGTCAAGGACATCGCGAAGGACGCCAAGCCCGACATGCCGACATTCGTGGCCTGCTCTCTTCTGTGGATCTTCGGCGGTATCGCGTTCGGCTCGGTCTGGGGGCCGGTCCAGTACGACGCGTTCACCGTCGAGGTGATGCGGGCGACCGTGGAGAGCTGGTCATGACCGACTCTCTCGCCGCGGTGTTCGCCGTGGTGGTGTCGCTCGCGCTGTTCGTCGTCGGCGGCTGGTTCTTCTTCCGCAAGCCGGACCAGGAGCAGCCCGCCGAGCCGGACACGTACACCGTCGAGCGGACATGGACCGCGAAGACCACGAACATCGCGATCGGCTTCTTCAAGCGGCCGCGGGGGGCGTGGCCGCCCCCGGGGGCCCCCGGGGTAGGGAGAGGACACGGCGTAACAACCATAACAAAAAATTGGATATG